>JBFGFG010000049.1:0-11176 GCA_041579655.1 Nitriliruptoraceae bacterium | reverse complement strand
TCGGCAACTCGCGCCGGCGGCTGGCCCAACCACGTTGAGAGGCAACGCGACCACGCGGCGCGGGTGGCGGGGGCAACGAGCCCGTGGTCGATCTCGTCATCGAACGTGGCAGCACGCCCATCCCAGTGCGCTGCAATCGTGCCCGAGACATCCGCCATCACTTCTCCCTCACGCCGTTGCGCCGGCTCGCCGGGACGCTACGCCAACAGCTGAGGTTGCAGCGCTGCAACCTCAGCTGACAGCGGCGGGTCGCGTCACGGGATCCAGCGGAGGGGGGAGGTCGTGGCGGAGCGGACGTGGGTGACGGTCCAGGCGGCGCCGCTGGCCTGCGGCGTGATGACGTACGTGCCGGGGTCGTCGCCTTCGAGGACGAGGACGTCGTGCGGGGACAGGGTGCGGGTCCATGTTGCGCTCGGGTCGGTCACGACGATCTCGCCGGCACGGCCGATGACGACGAGTTGGTCACCGGCGCCCCGGTCGAGCGTCACCTGGTCAGTGCCGTCGAGCTGCTCGACCGTCGCGACGGACGGGTCGCACCAGACCGCGACCTCCGGGTGCAGGGTGATGGTCCAGCGGGGCGCGACACCGGTGGTGTCGGTGTCGGGGTAGCGGACGATGGCGGCGCCGTCGCGGGCGTTCGCGCGTTCGAGGATCCACATGGTCAGCCCTCGGCAGCGAGCAGGCGCTTCATCTGCTGTCGCGCCTTCGAGACGCCGGCGTCCTGTGCGATCAGGGCGTCACGCTCGCCGGGAGCGCGCTGCTGCATCCCGATCTCCTGCGCCTCGAGCGCGTCCGCGTCCTCCTGGAGCACCACCGCGAGGCCGACGCGCAGGTCCTCGGTCGCCTGCTGGTCGTCGACGGCGAAGTTGCGGCTGAACGCGTAGTAGTACCAAGACGTGTGCTCGTCGATCGGGGTGATCGCGTTGAGCACCTTGATGAGGAACCCGTCCTCGCGGGGCGCGCCCTCGCCGGTGATGCCGGAGTGCAGCAGCAGGTAGCCGGGGAGGAAGAAGTCGGTGGTGTGGAACCGGTCGTACAGGCCGTCGGTGCCCATCGTCGCGGCGTACAGCGGGGGCGCCTCGACACCCGGCATGAGGCGGTCGACGCGCACGAACTTGTCAGCCACCTCGACGGTGATGCCGTGCTCGTAGATGTAGTCGTCGCCCACGGTGGAGGTGTGCAGGAACGACTCGTGGGTCAGGTCCAGCAGGTTGTCGTGGATCAGCGAGGCGCGGCACGCGAACGGCACCGAGTGCGTGACGGTCGCCCACGCGGGGTCGCTCATCCAGTGGGTGTCGGGGACCAGCGACTCGTCGGCCAGCGACTCGTCACCGGTCCAGACCCAGATCCAGCCGTCCTTCTCCACGACGGGGAAGCGGCGCACCCTGATGCTCTGGGGGATGTTCGCCTGCGCCGGCACGCGGGTGCACACCCCCTCGCAGTCGTAGGTGAAGCCGTGGTAGCCGCACTCGATGCTGTCGCCGACCACGCGCCCCTCGGAGAGCGGGAACGCCCGGTGGGCGCAGCGGTCGATCAGGGCGGCTGTCTCGCCGGTGCTGCGCCGGAACAGCACCAGCGGCAGCTCGCACACGGTGCGGTGGACGGGATCGGTCGTGATCTCGCTCGACCAAGCGGCCACGTACCACGCGTTCATGACTAGCATCTGGAGCCCCTCGAAGTCACTGGATACACTGTATCCAGTCATGGTTGACACGCCACCCACCGGCATCCACCCACGCACCGGGACGGAGCGAGAGATGCAGAACGACGAGAGCACCCTGGCCGAGACCGCGGAGTCGGCCGTCCGCAACCTGATCGCGGACGGCCGCATCGAGCCCGGCGCGATGCTGGTGCAGACGACGCTGGCCGATCGGCTCGGCGTGTCGCGCACGCCGCTGCGTGAGGCGCTCAACCGGTTGGTGGACGACGGTCTCGTCGAGCGCCGGGCGAGCGGCGGCTACCGGGTGCGTCCCGTCACCGCAGCGGAGGTCGCCGAGGTGCACGAGGTGCGGGCGCACCTCGAGCTGCTGGCGATCGAGCACAGCGTGGGGCGCCACGGCCGGATCGACTTCGCCGTGTTCGAGGACCTCCTCGACGAGCACGAGGCGTTGGCGCCAGACGACGTGGACGGGCAGTTCGACTGCAACCGTCGGTTCCACCGGGCCGTCATCGCGCCGTGCGGCAACAGCTACCTGCTGGCGACCATCGACCGGCTGTGGGACCACCCGGTGCACCGCCGCATCACCCGCGCGTACGTCGAGGCAGACCCGGGCAACGCAGCGCGGATGATCGAGGAGCACCGCGCCATCGTCGCGGCGCTGCGCCACGGTGATGCGGCGCTGGTGCTCGAGCTCTCACGCGCCCACCTCGACGACGGCTACGCCCCGCTCACGAGCTGAGCCCTGAGCCGGTCAGCTGTCAGCCGGCCAGGTCAGCGCAGAGCGCCTTGGTCTTGTCGCCGTCGGCGTCGGCGGCGTGGATGACGACCGACATCGCGTCGGTGGCGGCCATCTCGTTGGTCACCGTCACGCTGAGCATGCCGTCCGCGTCCGCCGTCGCGGCGAGGTGCACCTCGTTGGGCGGGGTGTCACCGCCGTCGGCGTCGAGCTGGAAGTGCGCGCCGCCGCTGGTGGCGCACGACTCGGCGTGGAGGTGGCCGACGACCGCGGTGCCGGCCGGGAGCCCCTCGACGTCCACGGTGAGCGTGGTGCCCTCGTCGAGCGCGAGGTAGGCCGTGCCGCTCGCGCCGGTCATCGCCTCAGGTGCACCGTCGAGCACCACGAACGCGGCGGTGCGCAGCGTCGCGCCCTCGACGTCGTCGGCGCGCGGGCCGTCGGAGGAGCCCATCTCCATGTCGCCCATGTGGGCCATGGCCTCGGAGATCGCCTCGGACGCCGTGTCGCCCCTCTCGTCCGTCGCCTCGGACGCCGTGTCGTCCACCGCGTCGGCGGCCTCCGACACGTCTTCGTCGACGGCGCTGCCGTCGTCGCACGCGGCGAGGAGGACGGAGAGGGCTGCGATGGCGGCAGTGGTCCTGAGGATGCGCATCTGGGGTGCTCCGGTGTGTGCGGTCAGCCTGCGACGTCACCGAGCTCGAGGATCGGCGCGGCGCGCAGGAGGGTTCGCAACGGTGGTCGGTCGTCGACGCCGCGGAGCTCCCGCTCCTCGACGATCGAGCGCTCGTACACGTCCACGGTGGAGGTCGCGACCTGGTCCCAGTCGTAGCGGGCGGCGATGCGGGCGTGGCCACGGGCGACCAGGCCGGACGCCATCCGCTCGTCGGTCAGCACGCTCGCGAGCACCTCGGTGAGGTGGTCGGCGTCCTGCGGGGTGAAGCTCAGCCCGTGGCCGCCCTGCACGATCTCGCGCAGGCCGCCGGTGTCGCCCACGACCACGGGGGTGCCGCACGCCATCGCCTCGACGGCGACGAGGCCGAACGGCTCGTAGATGCTCGGCGCCACCGCCACGTCGGCCGCCGCGTAGTGCAGCCGCAGGTCGTGGTCCTCGAGGAAGCCGGTGAAGCGCACGTGCTCGCCGAGGTCGAGCTCGTCCACCTTGCGGCGCAGCTCGTCGGAGTAGGTGCCCACGCCGGCGATGAGGAACTCGGTGGGCCCGACGCGCTCGCGCAGCCCGTGCAGCGCGTCGAGCACCGTCTGGACGCCCTTCTCGTACTCGAGGCGGCCCGCGAACAGCACCAGGTTGGTGTCCTCCGGCGTCAGCGTGGCGCGGAACGCGGCGACCTCGCTGGCCGGCAGCGCGAAGTCGCGCACGGCCACACCGTTGGGCACGACGTCGATCTTGTCGCCCGGCAGCTGGAAGGTCTCGCCGACCTGCTCGCGCATGTACGCCGAGCAGGTGATGACGCGGCGCGCCTCGTAGGTCAGCCACCACTCGATCTGGTGGATGAGCTTGTTGAGCGGGCCGGGGAGCCAGCCCTGGTGACGGCCGCGCTCGGTCGCGTGGATCGTGGCGACCACCGGCAGGTCCCACGCGTCCTTCAGCCCGGCCGCTGCGTACGCGACGAGCCAGTCGTGGGCGTGCACCACGTCGAACGGGCCGTGCTCGCGGATCAGCCGCGTGGCTGCGGACTGGACGCGGTTGTTGAACGCCAGCACCCACGACACCAGCTCGTCGCCGAAGCCGATCACCGGCGGCGCCTCGGGGACGCGCACGATGTGGACGCCCTCGCTGTGCTCGTCCAGCGGCAGGTCGTCGTCGGCGTGCTGCCGCGTGACCACGTGCACGTCGTGACCGTGGGCGGCGAGCGTGCGGGCGAGCGCCCCCACGTGACGGCCGAGCCCACCCACCACGCGTGGTGGGTACTCCCAGGACAACAACAGGACGCGCACGCCGTGGAGGGTAGGGCAGCACCTCGTACGCTCCCGCCCTGACCCGGGCACGAGCGGACCACGGTGGACGAGCAGGACCAGGTGGGCCAGCCCGCCGAGGATGCAGGGCTCGTCGAGGCGCCGCGTCGCGGGCTGTGGCAGCGCCTTGCCGGTGACGGCCAGCACCTGGGGTTCTGGACCCTGCCGGTGTTCGTCGCGACCGCGCTCGGTGGCGCCGTCATCGCCGGGTCGATCGCGAACGTCTACTACGGCCAGCAGGTCGCAGCGCTCGAGGACGAGACCCGCGCCGCCCGCACGGCGGCGGAGGTCGCGGCCACCGACATCGAGGCGGCACGCCAGGAGGCCTTGGCGGCGATCGGCGAGCAGGTCGACGCCGTCCGCGACGCGCTCGAGGCAGCACGGCCGCTCGCCGACCCCGCCAGCGAGGGGGTCGTGGCGATGGTGGTGGAGCTGGCCCCCGAGCCCGCGCCGTCGCCGAGCCCGGCCGTCGCGCCGCAGGAGCCGGCGCCTGCCCCCACCGAGTCGACCGGCGGTGACGGTCAGCTCGACGGTGCGCTCGCGGCCGCCACGACGCAGGAGCCGACGACCGCGCCGCCCACGTCGTCCGACAGCGCCCCGCCGGCCGTGCCGGGCGCGCCGACGCGGCCGGCCGTGGGGTTCGTGGTCGCCGTCGACGGGGACACGGTGTTCCTCGCGACCAGCTACGGCGCGGTCGCCGACCCACGCTCCCGGGACGGCGTCGCGCCGGCCGTCACCGTCGCCACGCCGGGCGGCACGGCCCGCGGCGTGGTCCACGCGTGGGACGAGGCGCGGCACGTGGCCGTGGTCCGCGTGCGCGTGGGTGCCCTGCCGATCCTGCCGTGGCGCCCTGCGGCGCTGCCCGTCGAGCCGGGTGCGGTCTCGGTGCTGGCCGCGGTGACGCCGGACCTGGTGGGCGTCCAGCTACCGGGTCGTGTGGGCGCGGTGACCGCGACGATCCTGGTCACCGACCTGCCGCTGGACCCGCTGTTCGACGGTGCGCCGGTGCTGGACGCGCAGGGGCGTGTGGTGGGGCTGCAGGCGTCCACGGCCAACCCGTTCGGTCGCCGGGGCGGTGGCGTCATCCCCGCCGCCCAGCTGTGCGTCGAGCTCGTCAGCGGCTGCGACCTGCTGGAGCAGCCGGACGAGACCGACGAGGTGTCGCAGCAGCCCGAGACGTAGGCGCGCTCAGGGTCGCGCCGGCTCCGGTTGCTCTGGTTCCTCCGGGTCCTCACAGCCGAGGATCAACAAGCCGCACTCGCTGGGGTCCTCGCTGCCGCCTCCGCCTCCGGGGCCGCCGCCGCCACCGCCGCCGGGGTCAGGCAGGTCGATGCCGCCGCTCGGGGACGGTGAGGGGGAGGGGCTGGGTGTCGGGTCCGCCGTCGGCTGCTCGCTCGGCGCGATCGTGGGTGCCTCGCTTGGCTCCTCGCTCGGCAGCTCCGGCACCGCGCGACGGGTCGCCGGGATGCGCACGCGTGCGTCGCCGGGCTCGAGGAACGCCCGGTCCGGCACGCCGCGCAGCAGCTCGAGCGCCGCGTCGTGCCAGATCAGCGCGGGGATCGTGCCGCCCTGCACCCGCCGGAAGCCCTCGATGTTGGTGAGCGGCTCCTCGACCGTGTCGCCGACGCGCACCACCATCGCGAGGTCGGGCGTGAAGCCGGCGAACCCGGCATCCACCTCCTCGTCGGTGGTGCCGGTCTTGCCGGCCTGTGGGCGGCCGATGTCGGCGCGGCGCCCGGTGGTCTCGGCCACGACGACCTCGAGCGCCGAGGTGAGCGTGCGCACGTCGTCGGCGTCGGCCATGCGGTGGCAGCGCAGGGTGTCGTCGCGCTGCCAGCTGCCCGGGCGGTCGTCGAGCTGCTCCTGGCTGGGGGTGCGCGGTGCGCCGGTGCTGGTGGTCTCCACCGGTCGCGGCAGCTGGCGCCCGTCGCGGTCCGTGACCCGCACGATGGTGCGCAGCGGGCACTGCATGCCGTCGTTGGCGATCGTCGCGTACACCTGGGCGAGCTCCGCCACGGTGGTGTTGGCGCCGAAGCCGCCGATGGAGAGCTGCGGGGTGCGCTCGAGCTCGGAGCGGATGCCCAGGCGTGCAGCGGTGTCGGCGAGCGCGTCGGCGCCCACGTCGCAGCCCACCTTCGCGAACACGGTGTTGATGGAGCGGAACAGCCCCTCGCGCAGGGGCACCGAGCCGTACGCGTCGCCGCCGGCGTTGGCCGGACCCCACCCCGGGTCGCAGAGCTGGCCCTTGCGGTAGCGCGCCGGCGCCGGGTAGCGCGTGTCGGCCTCGATGCCCTGCTCGAGCGCGGCGAGGAACGCGATCGGCTTGAACGTCGAGCCGGGGCGACGGCTCGCCTGCATCGCGAGGTCGAACTGCGAGTCCTCGAACGACCGGCCGCCGTACCAGGCCAGCACGTTGCCGGTGCGGGGGTCGACCGCGATCGCACCGGCGTCCACGCCCGGGCGGTCCTCCTGCAGCGGCAGCTGGGCCTCCACGGCCGCCTCGAGCGCCGCCATCGCCTCGGGGCGCACGGTCAGCTCGACCCGCAGCGCGCCGGTGAGCACCTGCTCCTCGCCGTACTCCTCGATCAGCAGCCGACGCACGTGCTGCACGACGAACGGCTCGAGCCCGGGGTCGGGTGCCCGCTCGATCACGCCCAGCGGCTCGGCGACCGCGATGGTGACCTCGGCGTCCGTCAGCTCGCCCAGCTCGCCCATCCGCTCCAGCAGGCGGTCGCGGCGCACGAGCGCGCCGCTCGGGTCGTTGACGGGGTTGCGCACGCTCGGTGCGGGCAGCAGCTGCGCCAACGTGGCGCCCTGCGCGACCGTCAGCTCCGTCGCGTGCACGTCGAAGTACGTCAGGGCTGCGGCCTCGATGCCGTCCGCGCCCTCACCGAAGTACACCGTGTTGAGGTACGCCTCGAGGATCTGGTCCTTCGTCAGCCGGCGCTCCAGCGAGATCGACAGCACGGCCTCCTCGACCTTGCGCTGCAGGCTGATGTCGTTGCCGACGAACGCGTTCTTCACGTACTGCTGGGTCAGCGTCGAGCCGCCCTGCGCGATCGATCCGGTGCGCATGTTGACGTACACGGCGCGCACCAGCGCGATCGGGTCGACGCCGTCGTGCTCGTAGAACGCGGCGTCCTCGCTGGCGACGATCGCCGCGACGGCGTGCGGGCTCACCTCGCTGAGCGCGACCTCGGTGCGGTCGACCTGGGTGGTGAAGCGCGCCAGCTCGGTCCCGTCCGCGGCGAACACGACGCTCGGTCCCGACAGCACCGGCGGCGGGGGCACGCGCCAGTCGACGGTCAGCGCGACCCAGACGGCGAGCAGCCCGATGACACCGACGGCCACCACGGACGAGATGCCGACCCAGGCGAAGCGACGCAGGCCGACGAGAAACGACGATGGCCACCTGCCGCTGGGGCTGGTGGCCATCGTCGTGGTCATCACACCATCATCATCGTTGGGGGCGGGACGGCCCCCGTACACGCAATCCAACGACGGGGGAGCCCAAGAGTCACGCCCGAGCGGACGAACCTTGAGGTTCACCTAGGGTGTCGTGCGCACCGCGCTCGGTGATGGCCGGCTGTCGCCCGTCCCGCGGAGCGCGGCGACGAGCGCGGTGACGTCGTGCGGCGCCGGGTCGCGCTCACGCATCGCCGCCACGCGGGCGGGATCGCGTGCCCCGGACTCGAGCATCCAGCACAGCTCGTCGGCGGCGTCGCCGTGCCCGGCGACCCGGTCCGCCGCGTAGCCGGGGCTGTTGCCGCGGGTGACCATGAACGGCCAGTCCGAGCAGCGCAGCTGCGACAGCTCACGCGCGAGCTGGGCCACGACCTCGGCCGTCGCGTCCTCGGCGGTCGCGTCCTCAGGCAGCGCCCGGACCGCCGTGCGCGCCCGGGCCTCCACGGCATGGATCCGCTCCCACATCCCGCGGGTGTCCGGCGTCACCCAGGACGCGTGGCCCTTGCCGAGGCCCCACGAGGACTCCGGCAGCGCCAGACGTCGCGTCGTGGGGTGGCGTGCCAGCCGTGACGCGAGGGTGGTGGTGCGCAGCTGGGGGTCGGCCTCGACGGCGCGCAGGATGCCCTCCAGCCAGCTGGGCCCCTCGTACCACCAGTGCCCGAGCAGCTCGGTGTCGTACGCGGCGACGGTGACGGCCCCGGGCCGTGGGTCGAGCGCGCGGCGCAGCAGGCCGTGCAGGTCCGCGACGTGCTCGGCGACCCGCGCCGCGGCAGCCTCGGGGTCGTACGCATCCTTGTGCTGCCACGGCACGTCCTTGCCCGTGACGCGGTGGCTGCGGTGCGCGCCGAACGTCCCCTGGGTGTGGAAGTCGCGGTACCAGTCGTCCCCGGGGTAGCCCTCGGTCGGGGACCACACGCGGTACGCGACGGCGAGGTCGCGGGCGTAGGCCGTGACGTTTGACGCGCCGATCAGCGCACCGTCGTGCACCACCTCGTCCGGGCTGGCGTCGGCGACCTCCGGCAGCTCGGGGCGCACGGTCCAGTCGCGGTCGGCGCCACCCGCGGCACGGATCAGCGTCGGCGCGTCCACCAGCACGTGGTCGATGCCAGCGCGGGTGTAGTGCTCCTCGAGACCGGGCAGCTCCGGTCCGGTGCGGGGCAGCGTGGGCGTGCCGAGCGCGTCGACGGCCAGCGGCTCGGCGCTCGGGTCGGCGACCGCGCTGCGAGGCCGGTAGCCGAGCTCCGGCACCCAGATGCCGGTCGGTCGGGCGCCGGCCCAGGCCTCGTGCGACGCGAGCCCGGCCTCGAGCTGCGCGTCGATCACGGCCGGGTCGTCCACCAGCGGCAGGTACGGGTGCGTGGCCGGGCCACCCATCAGCTCGATCACGCCGCGCGCCGCGAGCTCCGCCCACACCGCGAGCAACCCACCGTCGGCCTGGACCTGCTCGTGCAGCTCCAGCAGCTCCTGGTGGTGGCGCCAGTGGTGGTGCGACAGCTGCTGCAGCGGTTCGGGCAGCCACCAGTGCCAGCGCTGCTCCTCGGCACGCCACATCTGCCCGCCGAGCCAGGTGCCCATGTCCTGCGCGAGCCGCGGGTCGGCCAGCTGCGCGGCGACCATCGGCGTGACCCCGAGCGTCAGCACGTCGCGATGGCCGTCCGCGGCCAGCCGCTGCAGCACGCGGGTCACCGGGAGCCACGAGTGGCCCCAGGCCTGGAACAGCCACTCCTCGCCGACGGGCCACACGCCGTGGTTGCCGAGCCAGGGCAGGTGCGTGTGCAGCACCAGCGCGACCTCGCCCGGCGCCGCGTCCGGCGCCCTCACGGCACCCGGCACAGCGCCACCAGGTCGAGGGAGGCGTCGATCTCCTCGCTGTGCACGACGAAGTCCTCCGGTGTCACGGTGTGCACCAGCGCCCGGTACCAGACCGGCCAGTCGGCGGGCAGCCCCGTGGTCATGCGCTCGACGAACGGCTCGCGGACGTTGATCTCGATGGCGCGGATGCGCGGACCGTGGTGCACGCCGAGCACGTCGTGCACAACCAGCCCGGCGGCCTCGAGCGCGGTGCGCAGCTCTGCTGCGGTGAACTCGGTGACGTGGAACGGGTTCACCGGGGTGTCGGAGTCCGGGGTGAACGTCAGCCGGTTCGGGGTTGCGATCAGCACCAGCCCGTCTGGTCTCGTCACACGCCGCAGGGACCGCAGGTAGCCGGGGACGTCGTGCACGTGCTCGATCACCTGGAACGAGACGGTCACGTCGATCTCGTCGTCGGTCAGCGGCAGCGCCATCAGCTCGCAGCGCTCGACGGTGACGGCAGGGTCGTCGGTGGCGTACGTGGCGCGAGCGTGGGCGACGGCGGGCTCGTCGAGGTCCGCGCCGACGACGCTCGCCGCGCCGGCCGCGCGCAGCAGGCGCAGGCCGTAGCCCTCACCGCAGCCTGCGTCGAGCACGCGTGCGTCCGGCACGTGCGCGGCCGCGAGCTCGTACGCCACCACGTGGCGCGCGAACCAGTACGCCTCGTCGGGGACGCCCGGGACGGTGCGCTCACCGGTCAGCGGCAACGGGTGGGGTGCCTGATGGGGCGAGGGGTGCGGGGTGGTCATGTCGCTGGACGCTACCGCTGAGCGGCGTTCCTCCTCCGTCTCGGTATCTGAGCGCTGCGTGCTCACGAGCCCACCATCGGTGAGGTTGGCTTGGGGGTCGGCCCATCGGCACGGTTGGGTCCCACGTCAGGTCGGCGCCCCTCCCGCTGCCCTCCGGCCACTCGGCCGCACGTCGCAGCACCCGAAGATCCCTGGGGGGACCCATGTCCGTACGCACGCACCTCACCGGCCTGCTGGCCGTCGCGCTGGGGGCCAGCATGGCCTTCGCGCCGGCGCCCTCCGGGAGCTCGAACGTCGACCGGATCGACGTCCCCTGCGAGGTGACGGGCGAGGACTCGGCGCTGCTGGTGGGCTCGCGCGACGACGGTGACCTGTGCGGTGCGGACCTGGCACGGACCGTGGACGGCGACGGCGTGCTCGTCGGGCTGGTGCTCGGCCTGGACGTGTCCGGGGCGGTCACGCCCGCGCGTGACCGCGTGTACTCGTTCAGCCTCGAGAGCACCGACTCGCGGCCCTGGGCTGAGGGCTGCGAGCTCAGGCTCGAGATCGGCGGCATCGACGAGGCGGAGCTGGTCCGCTCCGGCAGCTGTGGCTCGTACGGCACGATCGTGGAGTCCCTCCTCACCGACCAGGCGGTCGACAACGCAGAGCTGACGATCGCGGGAGGTCGCCTCGAGGTCACCTTCGACCTGTCCGTCTGGGACGAGGCGCTGGCAGAGCTGCTCACAGACACCGACAGCCTGA
>JBFGFG010000048.1:0-11194 GCA_041579655.1 Nitriliruptoraceae bacterium | reverse complement strand
GTCTGTTTCGGATCGTGGAGCGTCAGGCTGCCGGGGCGTCCGCCTCGACGATGCTCAGCACGCCGTCCATCGCGGGGTGCACGACGCAGTTGTAGTAGAACTGGTCGCCGGCCTCGAACTCGTTGGGGACGACCTCGTACAGCTTCTCGGTGACGCCGGTGACGATCTCGGAGCCCTCGGCGACGCCGAAGACGATTGCGCCCGGCTCAGGTGCGGACTCGGAGCCCGCGAGCTCGAAGATGCTGAAGTTGTGCGCGACGCCCGACTCGAGGTTCTCGAACAGGAACAGGAACGACTCGGACTCGGGCTGGGCCGGCAGCGTCAGCGCGTCGGTGTCGGTGCAGTCACCGGTCTCCTCGTCGTAGTCGCAGAACGACTGCGAGTTCTGAGCGCCGACGACGGCGCCCTCGGGCGCGAGGATGTGCGGCAGGCGGTTCCAGTTGAGGTCCTCGGCCGGCACGCCACCGTTGGCGGACCACAGCGAGACGCTCGCGCCGAGCACGACCGGCAGCAGCGCGACCAGGCCGATGACGCCCTTGCGTGCGACCGTGGCGTCCTTCTCGTCGATCGAGGAGGCGAGGGACATCGCGACCATCACGCCGGAGGCGATCACGACCGCGATGGTCAGCGCCAGCACGCGCGTGGTGAACAGCAGCATCACAGCGATGCCGCCGACACCCACGGCGACGGCCCCGAGGATCCCCAACGGCAGGAGGATGGGCAGGACCACGCGGTTACGGAGATCGGGGTTCATGAGAACGTCCTGTGGACTGGAGGTCGGCAGGTGGAGGAAGGTCAGGTCGTGCTGTGGACGGGCTCGCTGGGAGGCGCGACGACGTGCTCGCGGCGCTCCTCGTCGAGGGCCCAGCGGAAGAACATCGTGGCGATGATCCCCCAGAGGAGGAAGCCGGCCCCGGACTTCATCAGCAGGCCAGCGATGAGCATGTCCTCACCGACCGGCAGCTCCCACAGGCGCGGGAACTGGCCGTAGACGGGGTACAGCGGGCGGTCGATCGGCGCGAACGTGAGGAAGGACGCAGGCACGGTCGGCAGGATCGTCATCGCGAACAGGTAACCCAGGCGCGGCAGCGGGCTCATGCGTGGCACGACGGCGTCGCTGGTGGACAGCAGCGGCAGCCACATCAGCAGGGCCGCCAGCACCAGCGAGAGGTGCATCCCAGCGTGGAACAGCGCGTTGTTCACCATGAACGTCATGACGAGCGGCCAGTGGATGCCCAGCAGCACGACGTTGAACGTCAGGCCCGCGATCACCGGCGCACCGAACGTGCGCAGGAAGGCGCGGACCGCCTTGGGCTTGGTCACGACCTCGAGCATCCACCCGGGCGTGCCCATGATGAACAGCGGGGCGAGCACGAACGCCTGGACCAGGTGCTGCACCATGTGGGCGCTGAACAGGAACTGGTCAGCGAGCGTGTGCAGCGGGGACCCGGAGGCGACCCACAGCGAGACCACGCCGAGCGTGAACCACACCTTCTGGCGCGTGGTCACGATCGTCTCGCCGTTGGGGGCGAGGATCGGCTCGTACTTGCGGATCAGCCCGACGTACGCGGCCAGCAGACCCACGCACAGCAGCAGCACGTCGAGGTGTGCCTCGAACGGGACGGCCTGTCCGCCGATCTGGATCGTGTTCATCTCCATCAGCGCGTCAGGACCTGACCGCACCCGAGAAGACGAGCAGGACGACCGCGTACAGCGCCATGGCCAGGACGAGCCCGGTCACCATGAAGCCCGTGTAGGTCTTGGTGTCGTACTTCAGGTGCATGAACCAGCCGGCGACCAGCACGAACTTGATGGCCATCAGGGCCAGCAGCAGCGGCAGGAACAGCGGGCCGACGTCGATGTACGACGCGGCGATCTCCATCGCCGTCAGCGCGAACAGCACGCCGAAGATCTGGACGTACTGGCTGGGCGTCGGACCGTGGTGGTCCGCCGTGGTGTCGTGCTCTGTGGTGTTGCTCATGGCGAGGCTCCGCTTCGTCAGCCGCCGAAGACGACGATGTCGTACGGGATGAGGTAGACGACCGTGAAGATCAGGACCCACACGATGTCGACGAAGTGCCAGTACAGACCGACGATCTCCGTCTTGACGTCCTGCTCGGGCGTGATCTTGCCCGTCTTGGTCAGCGCGTAGGTCGACAGCAGCAGCACGATGCCGATCGTGACGTGCGCGCCGTGCAGACCCGTCAGCACGAAGAAGGCCGACGACATCGGGCTCGTGGCCAGCGTCAGACCTTCCTTGTAGAAGGTCGTGAACTCGAAGGCCTGGCCACCGATGAACACGAGGCCGAGCATCGCGGTCGCCAGCAGCCACATGCGCAGGCGACGCATGTCGCGGTGCGCGTGGGCGTTGTGGGCGAGCACCATCGTCAGCGAGCTCATCAGCAGGATGAACGAGCTGACAGAGGTGAAGGCGATGTCGAACAGCTCGACGCCCGGTCCCCCGTTGGTCTCCTTGAAGTACAGGAGGAACGTGGAGATGAACGCGCCGAAGAACAGGAACTCGGAGCCGAGGAACACCCACATCGCAAGCTTGCGGTGGTCGACGCCGAGCGTCGTCTCGTGTGCGGCAGTGGACACGGGGGTCACCTTCCAGTGTCTTGGGTCACGGGGTGCTGGGCACCCCGCGGAAGCGGGTGTCAGTCGTCGTCGCCGGCGGCGAGCGGCTCGATGATCCAGCCGTAGAAGCCGGCGAACATCCAGACGGCGGCGAGCAGCAGGAGCGGGGCGCTCTTGTAGATCACGGCGTAGCCGAACGGCAGGAACGCAGCGGTCATCACGAGCGGCCAGTACGAGGGGTCGGGCATGTGGATGTGGCCGTGGCCGTCATCCGCGTGCTCGTCCGTCGCGACCGCAGCGTCGACGTCGTGGTCCTCGGAGGCACCGGCCGGGACCGGACGCAGCACACCCGCCTCGTCCTCGGCGTACTTGCGGTGCCAGAACTCGTCGCGGTGGGCGACGACCGGGATCTCGTAGAAGTTGACCTCGGGGGTGGGCGACTCGGTCATCCACTCGAGGGTGCGGGCGTCCCACGGGTCGTTGCCCGACGGCTCGCCCGACTTGATCGACTTGATCAGGTTCACGAGGAAGATCAGCGACGACACGATCAGCACGAAGGCGCCGAGCGTCGAGAGCAGGTTGTAGAGCACCACGGCGTCGCCGAGGCCGGCGGGCAGCACGGCGGTACGACGCGGCTGGCCGAGCAGACCGGACATGTGCATCGGGCCGAAGGTCAGGTTGAAGCCGATGAACCAGGTCCAGAAGTGGAGCCTGCCCAGCGTCTCGTTCATGAGCTTGCCGGTCACCTTCGGGAACCAGTAGTACATCCCTGAGACGCCGCCGAACATCGCGCCTCCGAACAGCACGTAGTGGAAGTGCGCCACGACCCAGTAGGTGTCGGTCTGCTGGTAGTCGTGGGGCACGATCGCGTGCGTCACACCGGACAGACCACCGATGGTGAACATCGCCACGAACCCGACGCTGAACAGCATCGCGGTCGTGAACTTGATCTTGCCGCCGATCATCGTGAAGACCCAGTTGAAGATCTTGATGCCGGTGGGCACCGCGATGAACATGGTCGACAGGCCGAAGGACGCGCGAGCGACCGGGCCGATGGCGGAGGTGAACATGTGGTGCGCCCACACGCCGAAGCCGATGAAGCCGATGGCCGCGCCGGCGAAGACGAGGAACGAGTAGCCGAACAGCGGCTTCTTCGAGAACGTCGGCAGCACCTCGGACACGATGCCCATCGCGGGCAGGATGAGGATGTAGACCTCGGGGTGACCGAACAGCCAGAACAGGTGCTGCCACAGGATCGGGTCACCGCCGGCGGACGCCTGGTAGAAGCTCGTGCCGAGCGCGATGTCGAACTGCAGCATGATCAGGCCGACCGTGATGATCGGGAGGCTGAACAGCAGCAGGAAGTTGACGACCAGCGACATCCACACGAACACCGGCATGCGCATGAACGTCATGCCCACGGCGCGCATGTTGACGATGGTGACGATGAAGTTGACCGACGCGGCCAGCGACGAGATACCGAGGATCTGCAGGCTCATGGCGTAGAACGCCATGTTGTTGCCCGGGATGTTCGTCGAGAGCGGGGCGTAACCGAACCAACCACCGTTCGGGGCGCCGCCGAGGAAGAACGACGAGTAGAGGAAGATCCCGCCGAAGAGGTAGACCCAGTAGCTGAACGCGTTCAGACGCGGGAACGCGACGTCGCGCGCACCGATCATCAGCGGCAGCAGGTAGTTGAAGAACGCCGCCGACAGCGGCATGACCACCAGGAACACCATCGTCACGCCGTGCATGGTGAAGAGCTGGTTGTAGAGCTCCTCCGCCATGAACGTGGACTCGGCCTTCATCAGCTGGGTCCGCACGAAGACGGCCTCGAAGCCGCCGAGCGCGAAGAAGACCAGCGTCGTCCAGAAGTACATGATGCCGATCTTCTTGTGATCGACCGTCGTCAGGAACGACCAGCGTCCCTGCGTCTTCATGGGACGCCGCGCGAGGAGGGGCCCCGCGTCGGAAGTGGTGGTGCTCGCCATCGTGCTGCTCCTAGGTCCGGCTGCTGTCACCGGCGGTGGTGCTTTGACGCTGTTGTGGTGTGCGTGTCACGCGCTCGTGGAGAGGCGGGTCACTTCAGGGTGAGGAGGTAGGCCACGATCTGGCGCGCCTCCTGCTCGGTGAGACCCAGGTTCGGCATGCCGAGGGCGTTCTCGCCCGTCGCACGCATCGCCTTCATCTCCGGGGCGTTCTGCACCCACTTGACGAGGTCCTCGACGTTCGGCTCGTCCGTCCACGTACCCCAGCCGTCCGAGGTCTCGTAGAGGTCGAAGATGGCGCCCGCGAACATCTCGCGGTCCATCAGGTGGGTCAGGTCCGGACCGACGCCCGCACCTGCGACCTCACCGTCGGGTCCGACGTAGCCGCTGATGGCGTGGCACGAGACGCAGGCGCGCTGGCCCAGGCCCTCCACGTCACGCAGCTGGGCGAACAGGCGCGCACCCTCTGCGGCGTCGGAGCCCTCGGCCGGCATCGCGGCCGGCGTGCCCTGCAGCTCGACCCACGCGTCGAAGTCGGCGGCCGACAGCACGGTGGCGTAGTTGCGCATGTTCGCGTGGCTCAGGCCGCAGTACTCGGTGCACTGACCCATGTAGACGTCAGGACCGGAGGTCTGGAGGTTGATCGTGGTGATGCGGCCGGGGACGACGTCCTGCTTACCGGCGAGCGCCGGGATCCAGTAGGCGTGGATGACGGCGTTGGCCGTGGAGCCGGACTCCTCGGCGGTCATCTTCAGCGTGATGTCGGTGTTCTCGGGGAGCACCATCTCGTTCGCCGTGATGAGGTCGGTGCCGTCGGGGCCGAGACCGGGGTAGCGGTACTCCCACCACCAGCTGTGGCCGATGACCTCGACGATCATGGCGCCGGGCGGCTCCTCCGCGAGGTCGAACACCGCCTTGATGGTCGGGACCGAGATGCCCGCGAGGATCAGCGCCGGGACGATGGTCCAGACGAGCTCCATCTTGGTGTTGCCGTGGACCTGCTTGGGCAGCTCACCGTCGCCGTTGTCGCGGAACTTCACGACGGCGTAGATGATGAGGCCCTGGACCACGAGGAACACCACGAGGGCGATCAGCAGCACGACCCGGAACAGGTCGTCCGGCTGCTGTGCCGCCGGCCCCTGGGGGTCGAGGACGGACTGCGGCGCGCTAGCGCTGCACGCAGCGAGGGCGAAAGCCAGCAGTGCCAGCAGCACCACGCGACCGACCGGACGCCGGCGGGGCGCGGTGGGTACGGGGTGCAGGTGCGGGTCGCGCACGTCGACGTCTCCGGTCGGTGGGGCTCGGTTCACAGCGTGGCGGTCGTGACCGCCGTGGTCGCCGTCTCTCGACGTCGACCGTCGCCCGGGAATCGGCGCCATCGACGCCCACCACGTCCGTCTGGACGAGTGGGCAGGGCGACGCCTGCTCCGTGCGGGGCGGAGCCTACCCCGCGCGCATGGCCCGCCCCCAACCGTCCGCGGACCGACGTCCGGGGCCGACCGAGGGCCGCACGACCGCCGTCGCCGACTTGCGCGACGGACGGTGCAGGCTCCGCTCAGGGCTCCCAGCGGAACGTGCGGGCGGCGACGGCGACGGCGAGCAGGCCCCAGCCGGCCAGCACGAGCGTGGCCACGGCCACCGACGCGTCGGTGGGTCCGTCGAGCGCGTTGCGCAGCACGATGCCGAGCGCGCCGGACGGGGTCGCGACCACGAACGGGGTCATCGCGTCCGGCAGGTCGAACACCAGGTCGCTGAGCGCGACCATCGCGAGGTAGACCGCGTTCGAGCCGGCCAGCACCAGCTCGGCGCGCAGCGCACCGGCGAGCGCGAGCCCGAGCGCCGTGAACGTGCAGGCCCCGAGCAGCACGCCCAGCACCAGCAGCCCGAGGCTCCCGCCGGCTGGCCCACCGGCGGTCAGGGCGGCGGTGGACGACGGCGCGGGGCCGCCGAACGACACACGCCAGCCGAGCGCGAGCGCCGTGCCGAGCAGGATCGCGACCTGCGCGACAACCACCACCGCGACCGAGAGCGCCTTGCCGGCGATGAACTGCGGGCGGGTCAGCGGCGACGCGCCGAGGCGCTTGAGCACCCCGTACTTGCGCTCGAAACCGGTCTGGATGGCCTGCGCGACGAAGCCGGTGGAGAGGATCGCGATCGCGACCACGCCCGGGACGAGGAACGTCAGCGGGTCGCCGTCGGTGGGCAGCACGTCGGTGGTGCCGAAGAAGATGAGCAGGCCGAGCGGCACGCCGAACGTCACCAGCAGCGACTCGCCGGAGCGCAGCAGCAGCTTCAGCTCGAGCGCGGCGTGGGCCAGCACACGCTGGCGTGGCGAGGAGGGGGCGCTCACGCGTCGGCTCCACGCTTGGCTCCGCGGCCCCGACGCCGCGAGGGCGCCGTGCGGGTCTCGGCGGCGGTGGACGGCTCGGACGTCAGGCGCAGGAACACGTCCTCGAGGCTGCGCTTGCCGGCGCGCAGCTCCCCGAGCTGGGCGTCGCGGGCGGCGAGCCACATGCCGAGGTCGCCGACCATCGCCGGGGTGGGCTCGCCCGCGACGCGGTAGCGGCCGGGCTTCTCCTCGGCCACCGGGGCGCCGAGCGCGCCGGCCAGCGAGGCGACGTCCAGCCCGGCGTCGGCCGAGAAGGTGAGGTCGGACTGGGTGCCGTGGGTCAGCTCGTCCGGCGTGCCGGTGGCCACCACGGTGCCGCGGTCCACGATCGCCACGCGGTCGGCGAGCTCCTCGGCCTCGTCGAGCAGGTGCGTGGTCAGCACGATCGTGACACCGTCGGCCTGCAGCTCGCGCACCAGCTCCCAGGTCTCGCGGCGGCCGGCGGGGTCCAGGCCGGCCGTGGGCTCGTCGAGGAACACCACCTCGGGGCGTCCAATCAGCGCAACGGCGAGCGACAGGCGCTGCTTCTGGCCGCCGGAGAGGTCACGGAACCGCGTCTTGCGTGCGTCGCCGAGGCCGACGCGCTGCAGCAGCGTCTCGGCGTCGAGCGGGTCGGCGAAGAACCGTCCGTACAGATGGAGCACCTCGGGGGCGTACGCCACGGGGTAGATCCCGCCCTCCTGGAGCATCACGCCGATGCGAGGACGCAGCGCGTCGCCGTCGCGGTGCGGGTCGAGCCCGAGCACCTCGACCGTGCCGGCGTCCGGGCGGCGGTAGCCCTCGCAGCACTCGATGGTGGTGGACTTGCCCGCACCGTTGGGCCCGAGGATCGCCAGCGTCTCGCCGCGGGCCACCTCGAGGTCCAGACCGTCGACGGCCGTGACGGCGCCGTAGCGCTTCACGAGGCCGCGGACGCGGATCGCCACGTCGGGCACCACGTCCCCTCTCGGTCGCTCGGTCGGATGGTCGGCAGGTCGGTGCACGTGCGCCGAACCCGGGCGTGCGGGCGCGGCGACGGTACCGACGAGCGCGTACCTCCAGACGAGGACGGCACGCACCTGCGCGCTCTAGTGTCCGCCGCATGAGCGACGACCCCCGAGACAACGCCGAGGTCCCCGACCGCCGCGCCGGCGACGGGGACGGTGACGACCGCGCCGGGTGGGCGCAGGACGTCGGCTCTCGTCGACGTCGTGCCAGCGACGCCACGCCCGCGGCGCGGCGCCGCTGGCGCCGGCGCCAGGACGACCGGATCCACACCGGCAAGGCGCTGACCATCGCGGTCGGCGTGGGCGGCGGTCTCGTGCTGGCCGAGGCGACCACCGTGGTGGCAGGCAGGCTGCGCCTCATCCTCATCCTGCTGCTGCTGAGCCTGTTCCTGTCGTTCGCGATGGAGCCGGCGGTGCAGTGGCTGCACCAGCGGGGGATCCGGCGCGGCGTGGGCACCGCGCTGGTGTTCCTGCTGATGGGCGGGCTGGGTGTCGTGTTCGTGCTGGCGATGTCCGGCCTGGTCGCCGAGCAGGTGCGCAGCCTCAGCGACGCCGCGCCGACGCTGATGACCAACCTCGCCGCCCAGGCTCGCGACCTGCCGCCCTCGATCGCCGACCCGGTCGTGGACTTCCTCGACATGCAGGCCGAGGTGCTGCCGGAGCGCATCGCGAGCGCCGCGGGCTTCGTCGGGCGCTCGGCGCTGGGCATCTCGACCACGATCGTGGGGCTGGTGTTCGCCGGCCTGACCGTGCTGCTGCTGACGTTCTACCTCGTCGCCGACGGACCGCGGCTGCGCTGGCAGCTCTCGCGCCGGCTCGACGCGGACCGACAGCGCGAGTTCCTGCACATCTGGGAGGTCGCCGTCGCCAAGACCGGTGGCTACGTCTACTCGCGGCTGCTGCTGGCGGTGGTGTCGGCGGCCGTGCACATCGTCGCGTTCCAGGCCGCCGACCTGCGCTACGCCGCCGCGCTCGGCGTGTGGATGGGCATCGTCTCCAGCGTCATCCCGGTGGTGGGGCTGTACATCGCCGGCGCGCTGCCAGTGATCGTGGCGCTCGCCAACGACGGCAGCTCGGTCGTGGTAGTGCTGGTGGTGATCACGATCTACCAGCAGATCGAGAACTACCTCGTCCAGCCGCGCATCACGAAGCACACCCTCGCGCTGCACCCGGCGCTGGCGTTCCTGTCGGTGCTGGTCGGCGCCGCGCTGCTCGGTCCGGTCGGGGCGCTGCTGGCGCTGCCGGCCACCGCGATCGTCGCGGCGCTGGTGACCACCTACGCCGAGGAGCACGAGGTGCTCGAGCACGGGCTGACCCGCACCGCCGACGCCCGGGTCAGCACGAGGCCGTAGCCTCCGCCGACGACCACCGACGCTTGACGACCACCCCGGAGACCACCGTGCGCGCACTCGTCGCCCTCGGTGGCGCGCTCGGCGCGACGGCCCGCGTGGCCGTGGACGCGGCGCTGCCGACGGGTGCCGGCGGGTTCCCGACCGCGACGCTGCTGGTGAACCTGACCGGCGCGTTCGCGCTCGCGCTGCTGGTGCGCTCGACCGACGACCCCGCGCTGCGCGCCGGGCTCGGCACCGGCCTGCTCGGCGCGTGGACCACGTTCTCCGCGCTGGCCGTGCAGGGCAGCGACCTGCTGACCAGCGCGCCGATCGTCGCGCTCGCGTACCTGGTGGCCACCGTGCTCGGCGGCGTGCTGGCGGTGCGCCTCGCGACCCGCCTCGTCCCGGCCAGCGCAACCTCGACGCCCGGCGGCACCTCATGACCGGCCTCGACCTCACGCTGGTCGCGGGCGCGGGCGCCGTCGGCGCGTTGGTGCGCCACGAGGCCATCACCCGCACGCTGCCCCCGCTGCTGGCGGTGCACGTGCTGAACGTGCTCGGCGCGCTGCTGCTGGGCGTCGCGAGCGTCGCGCTGGACGGACGCGCGCTGCTCGTGCTCGGCGGCGGCCTGCTCGGCGGCATGACCACGTTCTCGACCTGGTTCGTGCTGGCGCAGGACGAGCCGCCGCTGTCCGCCGTCCTCGCGCCGCTGGCGTTCGGCGTGGCTGCTGCCGCGCTCGGCCGTCTGCTGTGGATCACCGCCGGAGGCGTCGCATGACCGTCCGCTACACCATCGACCTCACCTCGGGCGACGACCCCGAGATCGTCGCGGCGCGCCTGTGGGTCGCCGGCGCGCAGGGCGTCCAGGAGGACGGTCGCACGCTGATCGGCTGGTTCGACCACCGCGTCGACGAGGTCCCGCCCGGCGGCGAATGGACCGCCCAGCCCGACGAGGACTGGCTCGCCACCTGGCGTGAGGGCATCGAGCCCGTCCGCGCCGGCACGCTGACCATCGTGCCGTCGTGGCAGCGCGAGGCGTACGTGGCCGCGCCGGGCGAGCTCATCATCGACCTCGACCCCGGCGTCGCGTTCGGCTCCGGCCACCACGCCACCACCCAGCTGTGCCTCGAGGCGCTGCAGCAGCACCTCGCGGACGGTGACCGGGTGCTGGACGTCGGCTGCGGCACGGGCGTGCTGGCGATCGCCGCGAAGCTGCTCGGCGCCGGCGAGGTCGAGGGCGTGGACGTGGACGGCGACGCCGTGCACGCGACCCTCGTCAACGCCCGCGCCAACGGCGTGCAGCTCACGGCGCTGCTCGGTGGCGTGGAGGCTGCGACCGACACCGCCGACGTGGTGCTGGCCAACCTGCTCACCCCGACCCTGCACGCGCTGGCCGGCCCGCTGGTCGCCGCTGTGCGTCCGGGCGGCGTGCTCATCGCGTCCGGCGTGGCCGTCGAGCGCGCCGACGGCGTGGCCGAGGCACTGACCGCCGCGGGCGCGACCCCCGTCTCGCGCGAGGACCGCGACGGCTGGGCCGCGCTCGTGCTGCGCGTCGTGAAGGACACACCGTGATCGCCACCACCCGACGTCGGACGGCAGCGGCCCTGCTCACGCTGGCCCTGCCGCTGGGCGCCTGCACCGCCACCAGCGAGCCCGAGCCGACGCCCGCCCCGACCGCGACCCTCGCGCCCGAGGAGTCGCTCGACCCCGACGTCGAGATCGTGGGCGACCGGGTCGGCGACCTGCGCGCGACCGTGGCGGCGCTGCACACCGCGCTCGAGGCTGCCGCGGACGGCGACCGCGACGCGCTGCGCACCGCCCGCGACCTGCTCGCCGCCCAGATGCTCGTCGACGACACGGCCGACGAGCCCGTCGACGAGCCGTCCGACGACGCGACCGGCGAGGCCTCCGAGGCCGCGCAGC
>JBFGFG010000047.1:0-11376 GCA_041579655.1 Nitriliruptoraceae bacterium | reverse complement strand
GTGGCCAGCCCGAGCACCGCCACCGTGGCGCTGACGGGCAGCACGAGGTCTGGGACCTCCACGGCGGCGTTCTGGAGCGCCAGCACGTAGGTGACGTTGCCCTGCGTGGAGGCCATGGTCAGCAGGGCGAGCAGCCCCAGCACCACGCCGAACAGGCCGAAGCCACGGTCACGCCGGGAGACGGCAGGCCGCAGTTGGTCGACGGTCACGCTGCTCATGCGCCCCATCCCTTCGCGACGGTGGTTCCCATGGAGCCGTTCGCCCGAATCCGGAACAGCGACTGGATCACGCGCGGGGCGGCGATGAACAGGATCACCAGCGCCTGGATCACGACGATGAGGTCCACCGGCGTTCCGGTGCGCGCCTGCATGCGCAGCCCGCCCGCGCGCAGCGCGCCGAACACGAGCCCTGCGGCGACGGTGCCTCCGGCCTTCCCCCGGCCCAGCAGCGCGACCGTGATGCCGTCGAAGCCGACGCCGGACGAGAACGACGATGTCACTGCACCTTGCCCCGACGCGCCGAGCACCATGCCTGCACCACCGAGACCAGCCAGACCACCGGCGATCGCCATCGACAGCACCGTCGTGCGGGTCGCGGACATGCCAGCCGTGACCGCCGCCGTGGCGTTCGCCCCGACCGCCCGGATCTGGAAGCCGAGGGTCGAGCGCTCGATCAGCCACCAGACGGCCACGGCGGCGAGCAGCGCCACCAGCAGCCCGAGGTCGACGCGGATGTCCGACCCGGCGGGGCTCGGCATCCGCGCCGTGCTCGCGACCGACCGGGAGATCGGGTCGGAACGACCGGGTGCTTGGAACAGCGACGTCACCAGCAGCGCCAGCAGCACCGGCCCCATGATGTTGTTGATCATGATGGTGGTGATGACCTCGTGCGCCCCGGTACGGGCCTTCAGCACACCGGGCACGGCACCGACCAGCCCACCGGCGACGAGCGCGGCAAGCAGCGCCAACGGAAGGTGCACCAGCAGCGGCAGGCCATGGAACGTGAACCCCACGAAGCCCGCGGCGGCGCCACCGGCCAGCAGTTGACCCTCGCCACCGATGTTGAACAGCCCGGCCCGGAACGGGACGGCCACGGCCAACCCCGCGAGGATCAGCGGTGTCGCGGTGACCAGGGTCTCGGAGAGCGCGACGCTGGAGCCGAGCGCGCCGCTGAACAGCGCGGCGTACGCGCTGCTGACGGCGTCCCAGGCGGCGCTGAGGGTGTCCATCGGGCGCGAGGTGAAGTAGCCGAGCGCCGAGACGGTGTCCTCGTCGGCGACCGCCACGAGCACGGCACCGAGCGCGAGCGCGACCAGCACGGCGAGGACCGGGGTCAGCAGCTCGGGTCGCAGCGGCGTACGCCGGGTGGGAACGGGCGTGGTCATCGTGTCTCCTGCGGGGAGAGCTCCAGCTCGGCGGGGTCGCCACCGGCCATCAGCTGGCCCACGACGTCCTTGGCCAGCGGCATCGCGTACGGGCCGCGGAGCTGACCGCGGTACAGCACGGCGACCCTGTCGGCGAGCGCGAGCACCTCGTCGAGCTCCGAGGAGACGATCAGCACGGCGGCACCGTTGTCGCGCTGCGCCACGATCCGGGCGTGGATGTACTCGATGCTGCCCACGTCCACGCCGCGCGTGGGCTGGGAGCAGACGAGCAGGTCGTTCTCGCGCGAGAACTCCCGCGCGACCACGACCTTCTGCTGGTTGCCCCCCGACAGCGTCGACACGCGGGTGTGCACGTCCGGGGTGCGGATGTCGAAGCTCAGCGCCTCCTCCTGCGCGTGCGCGGCGATCGCGTCGAAGCGCAGCACCCCGTGCGCGGCGAAAGGCTCGGCGTTCCACAGGTCGAGCATCAGGTTCTCGGCCACCGAGAACTCGCCGACGAGCCCCTCGGTGGTGCGGTCCTCGGGCACGTGGCCCACGCCGCTGCGCAGCACCTCACGACGGCTCATCGAGGTGATGTCCCGTCCGAGCATGTCCACCGTGCCGGTGGTGGGCTTCTGCAGGCCGGTGATCGCCCGCACCAGCTCGGTCTGGCCGTTGCCCTCGACGCCGGCGATGCCGACGATCTCGCCGCGGTGCACCGTGAGCGACACGTCGTCGACGCGTGGCTGTCCGGCCGCGTCCAGCACGGTGAGCGACGTGACCTGCAGCACGGGCTCGCTGGGCGCCGCGGTGCCCTTCGAGACCACCAGGTCGACCGGTCGACCGACCATCAGCTCGGCCAGCATGTCGTCCGAGGCGGTGCGTGGGTCGGCCGTGCCGACGATGCGGCCGCGGCGCAGCACCGAGATGCGGTCCGCCAGCGACCGGTGCTCCCGCAGCTTGTGGGAGATGAACACGATGGACCGTCCGGCCTCCTGGAGGCCCTTGACCGCGACGAACAGGTCGTCGGCCTCCTGTGGCGTCAGCACCGCGGTGGGCTCGTCGAGGATCAGCAGGGAGGCGTCGCGGTACAGCGCCTTGAGGATCTCGACACGCTGCTGGATGCCGACCGGCAGCTCCTCGACGATCGCCGCGGGGTCCACGGGCAGGCCGTGGCGCACGGAGAGCTCCGCCACGGCGGCCTCGGCGGCGCGCCGGTCGTAGCGGCCGGCACCGCGCATCGGCTCAGCGCCGAGCACGACGTTCTCGGCGACGCTGAAGTTGCCCACGAGCTGGAAGTGCTGGTGCACCATCCCGATGCCGGCCGCGATCGCGTCGCCCGGGCCTGTGAAGGAGACCGGCTCGCCGTCGATCAGGATCTCGCCCTCGTCGGCGTGGTACAGCCCGTACAGGATGTTCATCAGCGTCGACTTGCCCGCGCCGTTCTCGCCGAGGAGGCCGTGCACCTCGCCCGGTTCGACGACGAGGTCGACGTGGTCGTTGGCGATGACCCCGGGGAAGCGCTTGGTGATGCCCTTCAGCTCAAGCCGCACCCGTCGTGCCTCTCGTCCAGTCGGTCCGTGAGCGTAGTGAGCGCGGACGCCCTGATCGGCACGCCGCGTCCCGTACCTGGCTGACGACGGAGGGGGCGCCCGACGGGCGCCCCCTCCCCCGTGTGTGCGTCAGCTGTAGTCAGCCGGCTTGACCGAGATCTCGCCGCCGATGATGCCGGTCTTCAGCGCGTCGAGCGCCGCGATCAGCTCCTCGGGGAGACCGTCAGTCGGGATGCCGACGCCGCCGTTCTCGAGCGTGCCCACGTACGGGCCACCCTCGAACGCGCCGTTGAACTTGAGCTCGACGCTCTCGTACACCGCGATGTCCATGTTCTTCTGCACGGAGGTGAGGAACACGTCGGCCGAGTTCGGCACCGACACACGACCGTCGGTGTCGACCCAGATGACCTTGACGTCTGAGCCGCCGGCGTTGGCGTCCTCGACGGCTGCCACGGTGCCGAGACCGACCGGACCGGCGACCGGCAGGATGATGTCAGCGCCGCTGGCGATGAGCTGGTCGGTCAGGTTGCGACCGTCGTCCTGCGACTCGAAGTTGCCGGTGAACGAGCCGTCCGTGCCGTCCCAACCGAGGACCTCGACGGTGGTGCCGTTCTCCTGGTTGTGGTAGCGCACGCCCGCGAGGAAGCCGTCCATGAAGATGGTCACCGGCGGAATCTGGAGGCCGCCGTAGGTGCCGACCTTGCCGGAGGTGGTGGTGGCCGCCGCGACGTAGCCCGCGAGGAACGCGGCCTGGTCGGTGGCGAAGTTCAGCTCGCGCACGTTGTCGAACACGAGGTCCTGGACGAAGTTGCCGTCGGCGTCGAACTCAGCGAAGTCGACGTCGATGATCGCGAAGTCCTGCTCCGGGTTCGCCACCGCAGCGTCCTTCGTCGCGCCCTCGAGCAGGAAGCCCACGGTCACGATCAGGTCGCAGCCGTCCGAGATGAACGACGCGATGTTGGGCGCGTAGTCAGCGTCGGTGGTGGACTCGAGCACGGCGCCGTCCACGCCGAGCTCGCCCTCGGCCTGCGTGATGCCGGCGTACGCCGTCTGGTTGAACGAGCGGTCGTCGACGCCGCCGGTGTCGGTGACCTGGCAGGCGCGGAACGCGGCCGCCTCGGTCTCGTCCTCGTCGGTCGCGGCGTCGGTCTCGACGGGCGCGTCGGTGGACGTGTCGTCCGGGGCGTCGGCGCACGCGGTCGCGAGGAGCGCGACGGCGGCAACGGCCGAGAAGGTACGGAACAGCTTCTGCATGGTGTCCTCAGGGAGTGTGCGCCGTGGGAACCGGCCGCGATGCGCGGGCGGGGCGCCTGTGGGCGGGAGAGTAGACCGACCTACGACTGCGGTCGGAGAAGCAGGACACCCCGGGCAGAAGCTGCGCGGGGTGCCCTGTGGATACGGCCGTTCAGCCCGGCACGTGCTCACCGACGGCCATGACAGGCTGGTCATCTCGGGTGTCATCCGCTCCGCTGCCGCCCATGCGCAGGAACAGGTAGCCGCCGATGCCGGAGATGAGCGACCCGGCGAAGATGCCGATCTTCGCCGACGACAGGGTGGCCGCCGCGTCCGGGCCCTTGAAGGCGAGGGAAGCGACGAACAGCGCGACCGTGAAGCCGATGCCGGCCAACATCGAGAGGCCGATGACGTGGCGCCAGGTGGTGTTGCGCGGCATGCGGCCGAGTCCGAGCTTGACCGCGAGCCAGGCCGCGCCGGCGACGCCGAGCGTCTTGCCGATCACCAGACCTGCCACGATGCCCAGCAGCACGGGGTCGCTCGCGGCGCCGCCGATGGCGTCGCCCGAGATCGCCACGCCCGCGTTCGCGAACGCGAACAGCGGCACGATGATGAACGACGAGATCGGCACGATGCGAAGCTCGAGGCGGGTCAGCGGGGGCAGCGACTCGCGGGAGAGCCGGTTCAGGTCGCCGATGAGCGAGCTCACACGCTCCAGCGTGTGGTGGTCCGCCTCGTGCAGGTCGTGGTCGTCGGGCAGGTACTCGTCGA
Source organism: Nitriliruptoraceae bacterium (assembly GCA_041579655.1). Lineage (GTDB taxonomy): Bacteria > Actinomycetota > Nitriliruptoria > Nitriliruptorales > Nitriliruptoraceae > JBFGFG01. Next base: position 6,456 of record JBFGFG010000047.1, on the reverse strand, counting down.
CCTTGTTCACCAGCGGCCGCGCGGTCTCGGCGAAGCTGCGAGGGTCGTAGAACGACTTCACGGGCGTCATCAGCGCGAGGATCACGCCGGCGAGGGTGGCGTGGACGCCGGACTCGAGGAACCCGAGCCAGACCAGGAACCCGACGCCGACGTACGCGCCCATCGAACGCACGTCGACCTTGTTCATCGCGCCCATGACCAGCAGGCCGACGGCCGCGAAGGCGAGCCAGCCGAAGGCGACCTGCTCGGTGTAGACGAACGCGATCACCAGGATCGCGCCGAGGTCGTCGACGATCGCCAGCGCGAGCAGGAACAGCTTCGCGCTCACCGGGACCCGGCTGCCGAGCATCGCCACGATGCCGACCGCGAACGCGATGTCAGTCGCCATCGGGATGCCCCAGCCGATGGGCGCGGTGCCCTCGGTGAAGATCACGCCGTTGAACAGCAGGTACAGCCCGGCGGGAACGACCATGCCGCCGAGCGCGGCGATCGCGGGCAGCGCCGCGCTGCGGGGATCGTTGAGCTCCCCCACCACGAGCTCGCGCTTGATCTCGAGCCCGACGACGAAGAAGAACCCGACCATCAGCGCGTCGTTGATCCACAGCTGCAGCGACAGGTGGTCGAGGTGGTGGAACGGGTCCCACGTGCCGAGCTGGAACTCCAGCGGGGTCATGAAGAACGCGTCGTACCACCCACGCAGGTCGCTGTTGGCGATGGCGACGGCGGCGATGGCCGCGATCAGCATCACGATGCCACCGGCCGACTCCTGGCGGAAGAACCGCAGGGCCGGCTGGACGAACGTGGTGGGCACGAACCGGTGGGACTCGACCCACGAGTTCGGCGTGTGCGCCAGCATGTCGTTCACGTCGTGGTTGTGCTCGTCCACTTGACTCTCCTGAAGGACACGTCGTCATGGGTACCTGACGGTCACATGCAACCGCACGTGAGCGTCTGTCCGTGACCGGTTGTGGTCAGCCGCCGGTGACAGCGGTCTCGACGCCGTCCAGCGTGGGGTCCGACGCGATCTGGGTCGCGAGGTCGAGACCGGCCCGACGGGCTGCCTCCTCGCAGGCTGGGTCCGGCACCTCGGCGACGGACCCGGCGAGGCGCTCGGCCTCGGTCGCGTCGTTGAGCGCCAGGTACGCCTCACGATCGACGCACACGTAGGTGGCGCCGACGGCGATGGCCACGCCGAGCGGCGAGTCGTAGCGCGTCACCGGCAGCAGCATCTGCTCCGGGGCAACGCCGGCGGCGATCTCGATCTTGGTGCCGACGTCGGCGCGGTAGGCCCGCAGCGTGGTGGCACGGGCGCGGAACAGGCCACGCTCGTCGGTTGCAGCGGGCAGCTCGGCGAGCACCTCGTAGCCCAGCAGCTGGGCCTCACGAGCGTCCAGCACGAGCCGCAGCCCGGTCATCTGACGACCGACGAGGCCGTCCGCGTCCAGCGCGACACCGTCCTCGTCGCGGGTGTCGCTGCTGTCGATCGGTCGCGGGTCGGCCGCGCCGTCGCTGGCCTCGAGCACCATCATCGCCTGGTGCTCCAGCAGCAGGCCTCGAGCCACGGCTGCCACAGCGACGCCCGCCTCGGACTTGACCTCGTCGGCGTCGACGAACAGCTGTCGCAGCGGCTCCTCGATCGCGTCGAACGAGGACCGGGACGAGGTGAACGAGCCGACGATCCGCGTGTCGGTGTCGCCCGTCGCGAGCTCGACCGCGCTCGGCAGCGGCTCCGGGACGTCCTGCTCCAGCACCAGCAGGCGCTCGACGAGCAGCTCGTCGCCGGCGGCCAGCGCGAGCTCGGTGGTGTCGTCATCGCTCTCGGCGGCCATCGCGCTGCCCAGGGCTGCGAGCAGCGCTGCTGCCCCGACGAACGAGACGAACCGCAAGTTGCCTCTGCGCACGCGAACCCTCCGGTCCTGTTGGTGGACGCTCCGGGCGTCCGCTGTCCTCGTCGGCAGGTAGTGCGGTGAACCTGAGCGTCCCACACCAACCACGTGCGGCACAGCACGAACACCAGCAACATCAGTCACAGACGATACCGACCCGGAGCGGGCGAGATGTCGGTTACGCGCGCGAAACGGGCGCCCCCTGAGGGGCGCCCGTTCCCGTGCAGTCGGTCAGTAGCGGTAGGTGTCGTCCTTGTAGGGACCCTCCACCGGCACGCCGAGGTAGTCGGCCTGCGCCTGCGTGAGCGTGGTCAGCTTGGCGCCGACCTTCTCCAGGTGCAGACGTGCGACCTCCTCGTCGAGGTGCTTGGGCAGCACGTACACCTCGTCCTTGTAGTTGGCGTGGTTCTCCCACAGCTCGAGCTGTGCGAGCACCTGGTTGGTGAACGAGGTGGACATCACGAACGAGGAGTGACCCGTCGCGCAGCCGAGGTTCAGCAGGCGGCCCTCGGCGAGCAGGATCAGGTCACGGCCCGAGGGCATGTGGACCAGGTCGACCTGCGGCTTGATGTTGGACCACTTGTACTCGCGCAGCGCGTTGGTCTGGATCTCGGTGTCGAAGTGACCGATGTTGCCGACGATCGCCTTGTCCTTGAGGCGCGACATCATCTCGAGGGTGAGGATGTCGTCGTTGCCGGTCGCCGTGATGACGATGTCGACCTGCTCGATGACGTCCTCGAGCAGCACGACGCGGTAGCCCTCCATCGCAGCCTGCAGGGCGTTGATCGGGTCGACCTCGGTGACGAACACGGTGGCACCCATGCCGCGCAGCGCGGCGACCGAGCCCTTGCCCACGTCGCCGTAGCCGCACACGACCGCGACCTTGCCGGCGATCATGACGTCGGTGGCGCGCTTGATGCCGTCGATGAGCGACTCACGGCAGCCGTACAGGTTGTCGAACTTCGACTTGGTGACCGAGTCGTTGACGTTGATGGCGGGCATGCGCAGCGTGCCGGCCTTCTGCATCTGACGCAGGGTCTTGATGCCGGTGGTGGTCTCCTCGGAGACGCCGACGATGTCGGGCAGCAGCTCCGGGTGCTCGTTGTGGACCAGCGCGGTGAGGTCACCACCGTCGTCGAGCAGCATGTTCGGGCCACGGCCGTCGCTGAACTTCAGCGACTCGCGGATGCACCACTCGTACTCCTCGTCGGTCTCACCCTTCCAGGCGAAGACGGGGGTGCCGCCGACGGCGACCGCGGCAGCCGCGGTGTCCTCGGTGGAGAAGATGTTGCAGGAGCTCCAGCGGACCTCGGCACCGAGGTGCTCGAGCGTCTCGATGAGCACGGCCGTCTGCGTGGTCATGTGGAGGCAGCCGGCGATGCGGGCGCCCTCAAGCGGCTTGGAGCCGGCGTAGCGGTCGCGCAGCGCCATCAGGCCGGGCATCTCGTGCTCGGCGAGGTCGATCTGCATGCGACCGGCCGGTGCGAGCGAGATGTCGCGGACCTTGTAGTCGCCGTCGGTCGAGAACGTGTTGGTCACGTCGTGAGCCTCTCAGTAGGAGTGTGTTGGGTGTCCTGGACGGACATGCCCTGGGTCGTCGTCCTGCGGACGGCCGCGCCACCGGAGCCCGGTGCACGCGCGGACCAGCCGCGCGAGGCGATCGACCACCGGGACGGTGTCGACGGGCGCTCGTGTCGCGCCGGGGCCGGGCTCGGCCTCCTCGTACCGGTGCAGTCTGCCTCGCGGCAGCGCCCGATGCACGTGGTTCGCGTCGAGCGCACGGTCGGATGGGTCCGAACGGCCCCCGTCGGTGCCCGGAAAGCGTCGCTCTACGCCAGACGAACGACCGGCAACCGGTCGGTGGACAACGGGACCGACCGGTCACGCAGCTGGTCGAGCACGTCGAGGAACCGGGCCCTCGGCAGCTCCACAGCACCGAGCGACGTCAGGTGCGGGGTGGTCAGCTGCACGTCGAGCCACTCCCCGCCGGCGCTCAGCAGCCGCGCACACAGGTCGACCAGCGCCGCCTTGGACGCGTCGGCCTCGCCGTGGAACATCGACTCGCCGGTGAACACACCGCCGACCTGCACGCCGTAGACGCCGCCGACCAGCACGTCCTCGGCCCACACCTCGAGGCTGTGTGCCCAGCCGAGCTCGTGCAGCCGCCGGTAGGCGCTGCGCATCTCGTCGGTGATCCAGGTGCCCTGGCCGGGCCGGTCGCTGCAGCGGTCGACCACGCTGCAGAAGTCGGCGTCCACCGTGGTCGTCCACCCGCTGGTGCGCAGCCGTCGCCGCAGCGAGCGCGAGATGTGGATCGCGTCAGCCGGGATCAGCGCGCGCGGGTCGGGGCTGAACCACGGCAGCGGCATGTCGTCGTGCGGCCACGGGAACACGCCGTGGCTGTACGCCTCGACGAGCGTCGAGGGCGCGAGGTCGGCACCGACGCCCACCACGCCGTCCGCGTCGGCGAGCCTCGGATCGGGCAGCGCCCAGCGAGACGCCCCGACCCGTGTGGGGGGCCGCGTGATGGACATGGCCGACCTCCCCGCTGCTCGCGACTGGAACTACGCGGCACTCGCTCGTGACGGTGGGAGCTGCCCTGCCGTGCATCGAGCGGTGCCGTGCAGCACGCTAGCCCTCCGCTGTGACGCTGCCCCCGTCCGGCAGGCTGTGTCCTCGCACCGATCCCCGTGGAGCCACCATGCGACTGCACCTCGTCGACGGCACGTACGAGCTGTTCCGCGCGCACTTCTCGAAGCGCCCGTCGCGTACGTCGCCGGACGGTCGCGACGTGAAGGCGGCCGTCGGCACGGTGCGTTCGGTCGCCGCGCTGCTCGACGACGAGGCCGAGGCGTGCACGCACCTCGCCGTGGCGTTCGACAACCCCATCGAGTCCTTCCGCAACGAGCTGTACGACGGTTACAAGGACGGCAGCGGCACCGAGGAGGCGCTGCTGGCCCAGTTCGACCTCGTCGAGGAGGGCGTGCGTGCGCTCGGCGTCACCGTCTGGTCGATGGACGAGGTCGAGGCCGACGACGCGCTCGGGACGGCCGCGGTGAAGTTCGTGGATCAGGTCGAGCAGGTCCGCATCCTGACCCCGGACAAGGACCTCGGTCAGGTCGTGGACGGCGATCGCATCGTCCAGGTCGACCGCTCGCGTGAGAAGTTCTACGACGCCGCCGGCGTGGAGGCGCGGCTCGGCGTGCCGCCGAGCGCGGTCGTGGACCACCTCGCGCTGGTGGGTGACACCGCCGACGGCATCCCCGGGGTGCCCGGGATCGGCGCGAAGACCTCCGCGGTGCTGCTGCAGCGCTACGGATCGATCGCCGCGATCCCGGACCGGGCGTCCGCGTGGGACGTGCAGGTGCGGGGGGCCGAGCGGATCGCCGTGGCGTTGCGGGAGCACGCCGAGGCGATCCAGCTGTGGCGCACGCTGGCGACGCTGCGGCTTGACGTCGAGCTCCCGGAGACGCTGGAGCAGCTGCGCTGGACCGGTGTGGACCGACCCGCGCTGCAGGCCTGGGCCGAGGGCGTCGGCTCGGCATCGCTGGGTGACTGGCGGGCCTGAGCCCCCGGCCCCCGCCGTCGTTGCCCGTGGGCGGTCGGCTGCGGTCGTAGGCTCCGCGCACATCTGACCCCGACGAGCGGCCGACGCGTGTCCAGCGACTCACGCCGCTCGTCTGCTCTGGTCTCGGCCGGGATCCTGCTGTCACGGATCGCAGGCCTGGTCCGGGAGCGTGCCGTCGGTCACTTCCTCGGACTGTCGTTCGCGGCGGACGCCTTCGCGTACGCGTTCCGCATCCCGAACATCCTGCAGAACCTGCTGGGTGAGGGCGTGCTGTCCGCGTCCTTCATCCCTGTCCACGTCCGGCTGATCGACCAGGGACGCGAGGACGAAGCGCGCCAGCTTGCCGGCACGGTGCTCGGGTTGCTCACCGCCACCGCTGGCGCGGTCGCGGTGCTGCTGGTGGTGCTGGCGGGGCCGCTGTCGTCCGTGCTGCTGCTCGGCCGCGAGCCGGGGATGCAGGAGCTGGTCGCGTCGCTGCTGCGCATCATCGCGCCGGGGCTCGCGTTGCTGGTGGTCTCGGCCTGGTGCCTCGGCGTGCTCAACAGCCACCGCCGCTTCTTCCTGTCCTACGTCGCCCCGGTGGTGTGGAACCTGGCGCAGGTCGTGGTGGTCGTCGTCGCCGGCATCCTGCTGCTCGACGGCGCCGGGGCGGCGTCGGCCACCGCGCTGCAGACCGAGCAGCTGGCACGGGCGCTGGCGTGGGGCACGCTGATCGGCGGCGCGCTGCAGGTGGCGGTCCAGCTCCCCACCGTGCGCAGCCTCACGCCCGGCCTGCGCCCGACGCTCTCCCCCATCGGTCCCAACACCCGCGAGGTGCTGCGCGCGTTCACCCCGGTGGTGACGGGACGCGGCGTGGTGCAGCTGGCGACGTTCGTCGACCTGGTGCTGGCCTCGGTGCTCGTGGGCTCGGCGCTCGCCACGCTGGGCAAGGTGCAGATCCTGTCGATCCTGCCGGTGTCGCTGTTCGGCATGGCGGTCGCCGCCGCGGAGCTGCCGGATCTG
>JBFGFG010000046.1:0-11491 GCA_041579655.1 Nitriliruptoraceae bacterium | reverse complement strand
GACAGCGTCGAGGGCCTCCGTGACGCCCGCGCCGACGCGCTGCGGCGCGCCGACGCCGAGGTGGACGATCTCGAGCGGCTCGAGGACGACCTCAGCGACGACTACGACCGCATCGAGGCGCTCATCGAGGAGGCGCGCAGCACCCCGGTCGCCGCGCTCCCGCCGTCCTCGTCCGGCTACGGCTGGCCGGTGTGTCGGACCGTCACGTCCCACTTCGGCTACCGCTGGGGCCGCCAGCACAAGGGCATCGACATCGCTGGGAGCACCGGCACGCCGATCGGCGCGTCGAAGGCCGGCCGCGTCATCTTCGCCGGGCGCCAGGGTGGCTACGGCAACCTCGTGCTCGTGGACCACCGCGACGGGGTCGTCACGGCCTACGCGCACCAGAGCGAGATCATCGCGTACGTCGGCCAGGACGTCGAACGAGGCGAGCGACTCGGTTCCGTCGGCAACACGGGCAACTCGACCGGTCCGCACCTGCACTTCGAGACGCGCGTGAACGGCACCGCCGTGAACCCGATGCAGTACCTGCCCAGCAGCTGCTGACCCGACGGGCGCGCGTGTCCGGGGCGGCGCACGTCGTCCGAACGGGTGCTGACGCCTGAGGTGGGTCGACCTACAGTCGAGCCATGGCAGAGGCGCATCAGCGGTACGAGCGGCTGGCCGTGGGGCATGTCGTCGGCGGACTCGACGAGGTGGACGCGGCCCGCTTCCGCTCGCACCTGCTGAGCTGCGCCGACTGCCGCACGCGGATCGCCGAGCTGCGCGAGATCGCCAGCACGCTGGCGGCGACCGAGCGCGAGGAGCGCTCGGCGCGAGCGGGCAGCACCGAGGTGGCGACGAGGGCCGACGAGGCTGCACCTCCGCGGGTGGTCGACGTCGCGCCGCTGCGCTCGTGGCCGTGGGCGGTGGTGGCGATCGGGCTGCTGCCGGTGCTCGTGCTCGGCGCGCTCGCGTGGGCGCTGTGGATCAGGACCGAGAACCAGCTGCTCGCCGGGCTCGCCGAGGCGCAGCAGAGCGCGCTCGAGCTGCTCGCCACCGGTGACGGCGTCGAGCTGACGACGTCCGCCGGCGTGGACGGCATCGCGGCCTCCGACGCCAGCCTGGTCGCGGTGGTGCTCAACGGTGTCCAGGAGCTCGACGCCGACGAGGGGCTGGTGCTGTGGCTGCTGGACGACGCCGGCGTGCCCGTCCACGTCAGCACGCCGCTGCTGCGCTCGCGGGTGGCCGGCGGGGAGGTGCTGCTGCGGGCTCCTCGGGCTGTGGACGCTGCCGAGCTCGTCGTCTCCCTCGAGCGGATCCCCAGCGATCTGGAGTCCCCGATCGGGCTCCGCGTGGCCAGCGGTCCGCTCGAGCCGCTCGCGGGACCCCCCGCCACGGGCTCGGGCTGAGCTGGCCGCGGACCTCAGCTGGCCCGACCACGCGCGAGCCGCTACGGTTCGGCCGCCCCGGGCGCGTAGCTCAATGGCTAGAGCGCTGTCTTCACACGGCAGAGGTTGGAGGTTCGATACCTCCCGCGCCCACGCACGACGGAGGCCCTGACCAGCTGGTCAGGGCCTTCGTCATGGATGGGCAGGCGTCACTTGCCGCCGAGCATGCCGCCGAGCTTGCCCATGACGCCGTCGGCGCCCTCCGCGATCTGGGAGGCGAGGTCGTCCTTGCCCTCCAGCGCACCCATCACGGGCGTCGCGATGGCCTTGGGCAGCTTGTCCGAGACGAACTCCTTGACCACGTCGATCACCTTCGCGGCCTGGGCCTCGGTGATGTCGACCTTCGAGGTCAGCGACTTGATGAGCTCCTGCATGAGGATGGTCCTTGTGCGGTGGCGGGTGTGTGTTGCGCAGCCCGCTCGTCAGCAGGGCCTGTCAGGCACCATAGTCGCGCCACGCCCCACGTCGCCCGTGCCCGGAGGACCGCGCTGCGCACCGCCGACCGACGACCGCGCGACCGCCGGGTGCTGCGCGCCACCGCGCTCTGCGTGGCCGTCGGCCTGCTGCACGGCTGCGCGACGCGGGCCGCCGACGTGATCGAGGGACCGGGTGTCCCGGCCGCGGCTGCGGCAGCGCCCACAGCTCCGGTCTCGCAGGAGCCGCCGGTGGGGCTCGCGGCGCACCGGGTGGAGGTCGAGGCGCTGCTCGCGTCGCTCTCCACCGCCTTCCTTGCCGGCGACGCGGCGCTGCTGGAGACGCTGCTGCACGACCCGTCCAGCGCGTTCGGAACGCGGTGGCTCGCGCGTGTGGGTGACATGGCGCAGGTCCCGTTCACCAGCTACAGCCTGACGCTGGACACGACGCTGGCCGACGTGACCTCCGCTGCGGTGCCGGGCGACGGCGGTCTGCTGGTGAACGTGCTGGAGGACCACCAGCTCGAGGGGATGGACGCGCTGGGCGTGCTCCGCGAGCACCTGTTCCTCACGCTGCGGCAGCGGGACGGGCGGTGGACGGTCGCGGGGGACGCCGACGGGGAGGCGCTGGGCCTCGTCTCGGCCGACCACCTGTGGGACCACGGCCCGGTGGTGACGTCGCGCGCAGGCGCCGTGCTGCTGCTGCACCACCCGGGGCAGCGCGGCGTGGACACGCTGATGGCCGAGACGACGGCCGCGCTCGCGACCGCGTCCGAACGTTGGCCGCTGGCGTGGCCACGCACGGTGCCGGTGCTGGTGCCGCGCGACCAGCAGGAGCTCGGCGAGCTGCTGCACGTCACCTTCGACCTCTCCAACTTCATCGCGTTCGCGACCGCGGTGCCCGTGGGGGAGCTCGGCGAGGTCGAGCTGTCAGGGTCCCGGGTGATGCTGAACACCGACCGGTTCCTCGACCGGTCCTCCGCCACACGGGAGCGGATCATGGTGCACGAGCTGATCCACGCGGCGAGCCGGCCGTCGTCGGGTCCGCACCAGCCGTCGTGGCTCGAGGAGGGGGTCGCGCAGGTGCTCGGCGAGCGGCGCTCGACCACCGGGACCGTGCTGCTGGACGCGCTGTCGGACAGCGACTGGACGGGCTCGCTGCCGCTGGACGCGGAGTTCAACGTCGGCGGGCGCGACCGGATCTTCCTCAGCTACCAGCAGGCGTGGTCCTTCGTGGACTGGCTGGCGAGCGAGCACGGCGAGGACCAGGTCGGCGCGTTCTACGAAGCTGCCGGGCGCGGGGGCGTCGGCAGGCCCGGGACCGTCGCGGCCCTGATGGACCAGGCCACGATGGAGGTGTTCGGCGCGTCGCTGGACGCGCTGGTCGCGGCCTGGCGCGCGAGCCTGTGACGTCGGTCAGCTGCTGGCCGGCCGCGCGAGGTGCTCGCGCAGCGCGTACCGCACGAGCCGTGCGTCAGCGCGCCGTGCCGCGCGTCGTCGCCACCCCAGCACGGTCGTGACGGCCAGGCCCAGCAGCCCCCACAGCAGGTAGCTGTCGGCGTGCTGCGGGAACGCGGCGCGACCGAAGCCCCACACGGTGCTCAGCACCAGCAGCCCGGTGAGCACCGGCGCCACGACGTCCGCGCGGGAGCGTCGCGCCAGCACCGTGGCCAGCGCGGCGACCACCTGGCGGTCGAGGCTCGTCTCGAGGTGGCGGGCGGCGTCGAGGTCCACCGCGGCGTGGCGCAGCACGCGCCGCTGCGTCTGGTCGAGCCCGGCCCATCGGGCCGCAGCGAGCGGCTCCTCCGGTCCGGGCGGACCGACCAGCGTCGCCAGCCACGCCCCTCGGGTGTCCTGCTGCGTCATGGTGCCCCCGGGATCTCGACCGTGATGTGACCACCTGGACCGGGCGATGCGGTGATGGTGCCACCGTGGGCCTCGACGAGCCCGCGCGCGATGGCGAGCCCGAGCCCCGCGCCCGCGCCGTCGCGGGTGCGGGCCTCCTCGCCGCGCACGAACGACACGAACAGCTCGTCGAGCCGCTCGATCGGGAAGCCGGTGCCCTCGTCCTCCACGCGCAGCACCACCGACGAGGTGGTGGCGACCGAGACCGTGACGGTCACCGTCGAGCCGTCCGGCGCGTGCCGCACCGCGTTGTCGAGCAGGTTGCGCAGCACCCGACCCAGCGCCACGGCGTCGCCGTCCACGGGCGCGTCGCTCGGCGCCTGCACGTCGATCGACACCCTGCGTCGCCGTGCCACGTGCTCCAGCGCCTCACCGGCCTCGTCGGCGAGCTCGCTGAGGTCGAGCCGCTCCCGGCGCAGCTGCAGCCCGTCGGACTCGATGCGCGCCAGCAGGAACAGGTCGTCCACCAGCGACCCGACCAGGTCCACCTCACGCAGCAGCGTGGGGACCAGCCCCGCCACGTCGTCGATGACGCCGTCCTCGACGGCCTCGAGCCCTGAGCGCAGCACCGTCAGCGGGGAGCGCAGGTCGTGACCGATCGCGGCGAGGAAGCGGCTGCGGGCCTGCTCCAGGCGCTCGCGGTCGTGCTCGGCGGTCGCCAGCGCGTCGATGAGGGTGTCGAGCGCCGCCGCCGTGGCGCCGAGCTCGTCTGCCCGGTCGACGCCGGTGCGCACGCTGCGGTCGCCGCCGGCGACGGCGCGCGCGGTCTCGCCGATGGTGTCGAGGTCGGTCACCAGCGGACGCACCAGCCCCAGCGCCAGCGCGAGCCCGGCCCCGACGCCGAGCCCGAGCACCACCAGCACCAGCCGCAGGTCGTGGGCGTTGACGAACATCGCTCCGGCCGCCGCGCTCACGGCCAGCCCGGCGATCACGACGGCCATCAGCGAGGTCGCCAGCACACCGAGGGCGAGCGAGCGCCGGGTGAAACGTTGCAGCGCGGTCGCCAGCACCATCGACAGCACCGTGACGCCCCCGAGCAGCGCGACCAGCCCGGCGCGGTCCATCGGCGTCGGTCGCAGCAGCAGCTCGGCGGCGACCAGGCCGACCAGACCGAGCGCCGCGATGCTGGCCAGCAGCCGGGTCACGGCTCGAACCGGTAGCCGACACCGCGCGCGGTGACGATCCAGCGCGGGGCGTCCGGGTCGAGCTCGAGCTTGCGACGCAGCCGCCGTACGTGGACGGTGACGGTGGAGGGGTCCTGCCACTCGGGGGAGGAGTCCCACACGTGCTGGAGCAGCTCGGTGCGGCTGAACACCTGGCGAGGGCTCGACGCGAGGAAGTGCAGCAGGTCGAACTCGAGCCGGGTCAGCTCGACCGGCTGGTCGTCCACGGCAGCCTCGCGGGTCCCCGGGTCGATCCGCAGGCTGCCGAAGCGCAGCGCCTCGCGGGCGACGGGTGGCGCCGCGCGGCGCAGCACCATGCTCGCCCGGGCGACCAGCTCGCGCGGGGAGAACGGCTTGACCACGTAGTCGTCCGCCCCGAGAGTGATGCCGGTGACACGGTCCGCCTCGTCGCCGCGGGCCGTGAGCAGGATCACCGGCGTCTCGTCGCCCGTGGCCCGCAGCTCGCGCAGCAACGACAGGCCGTCCACGCCGGGCAGCATCACGTCGAGGATGGCGAGGTCCACCGACCCGTCGCCGAGCCGTGCTCGTGCGGCGAGCCCGTCACCGAGCGCCTCCACCACGAAGCCGGCGCGCTGCAGGTAGCGCTCGACCACGGCCCGGACGGTCGGGTCGTCGTCGACGAGCAGGATGCGAGACGGCATGTGCCGGAGCCTACGTCTGGGGGTGATGGCCGGTCGCTGCGGCGTCACCGGGAGTTCACCGTCGGCGCGGCAGACGGCTCGCGGAGGCTCGGCGGTAGCCTCCGGCGACCGTCCCACCGCACCAGGAGCAGGCCCGTGGCCAGCATCGCCGTCCGATCGTCCGACGCGACCGCCGAGGTCGAGGCGGGGACGACGGCCATCGTCGCGCTGAAGGCCCTCGAGGCGGTCCGTGGCCAGGTCGTGGCCGCTGAGGTGAACGGCGCCGAGTGGGACCTCGACCGCGCGCTGCCCGAGGGCGTGGGCGAGGTCGAGGTCAACGCGATCTACGCCGACACCGAGCAGGGTCGCGCGATCCTGCGCCACTCGGTCGCGCACCTGATGGCGCAGGCCGTGACCGACCTGTACCCCGGCGCGAAGTGGGCCATCGGCCCGCCGGTCGAGAACGGCTTCTACTACGACTTCGACGTCGAGCGCCCGTTCACGCCGGAGGACCTCGAGAAGATCGAGGCCCGGATGCAGGAGCTGATGAAGGAGCGCCAGACCTTCGAGCGCGTCGAGGTCAGCAAGGACGAGGCGCTGGCGATGTTCGCCGACCAGCCCTACAAGACCGAGGTCGTCGAGCGCGTCTCGTCCGGCGCCATCGGTGCCGACGACACCCAGGACGCTGCGGAGGCCGCCGAGGGCGAGGAGCCGACCTTCACCGTCTACCGCAACATGCGCGGTGACGAGGAGGCGTGGGTCGACCTCTGCCGCGGCCCGCACATCCCGTCCTCCGAGCGCGTGCCGGCGTTCAAGCTGCTGCGTACCGCCGGCGCGTACTGGCGCGGCCGCGAGGACCAGCCGATGCTGCAGCGCATCTACGGCACCGCGTGGGAGTCGCGCAACGCGCTCAAGGACCACCTCACGATGCTCGAGGAGGCCGCCAAGCGCGACCACCGCAAGCTCGGTCGCGAGCTCGAGCTCACCCACTTCCCGCCGGAGCTCGGACCGGGCCTCGGCATCTTCCTGCCGAAGGGCGCACGCGTCCGGCAGCAGATGGAGGACTGGATCCGCACCGAGGTGCTGGCCCGCGGCTACGAGCCGGTCTACACCCCGCACATCGCCAAGGAAGACCTCTGGCAGATCTCGGGTCACCTCGAGAACTACGCCGAGCTGATGTACCCGGGCATGGCCGTGGACACCGACGACGAGGGGGAAGGCGGCAGCGCGTACCGGCTCAAGCCGATGAACTGCCCGTTCCACATCCTCGCGTACCAGTCGCGGCTGCGGTCCTACCGCGAGCTGCCCCTGCGGCTCGCAGAGCTCGGCACCGTCTACCGCTACGAGAAGTCCGGCGTCGTCAACGGCCAGCTGCGCGCGCGCGGCTTCACCCAGGACGACAGCCACATCTTCTGCACCCCGGAGCAGGTCGTGCAGGAGGTCGCAGACTGCGTGACCTTCGCGATCGACGTCATCGCCGCGTTCGGGCTCGGCTCGCCGTCGCGCATCGCGATCTCGACCCGACCGGAGGCGAAGTCCGTCGGCACCGACGAGGGCTGGGGGACGGCCGAGAAGGCGCTGATCGAGGCCGTGGAGGGGCTCGGGCTCGACTACCAGGTCGACCCCGGCGAAGGCGCGTTCTACGGCCCGAAGATCGACATCCACGCCAAGGACGCCATCGGGCGCGAGTGGCAGCTGTCGACCGTGCAGATCGACTTCAACCTCCCGGAGCGGTTCGACGTCAGCTACATCGGCACCGACGGCGAGGCGCACCGGCCCTACATGGTGCACCGCGCGCTGTTCGGATCGATCGAGCGCTTCTTCGCCGTGCTGGTCGAGTCCACCAACGGCGCGTTCCCGACGTGGCTCTCGCCCACGCAGGTCAACGTGGTGCCGGTCGCCGGCGAGTTCGCCGAGTACGCCGAGCGCGTCGCGGCGACGCTGCGCGAGCACAACGTGCGCGTCGACGTGGACCACTCCGACGACACGCTCGGCAACAAGATCCGCAAGTCCACCACCGGCAAGACCCCCTACACCCTCGTGGTGGGCGGGGACGAGGCCGAGGCGGACGCGGTGATGGTGCGTCCCTACAGCGGCAAGCAGCGCAAGATGGTCCCGCTGGCCGAGTTCGTCACCGAGGTCGTGGCCGAGATCACCGAGAAGCGTGTGCCGGACGCCGAAGCCTGACACGACCGCCTGACACGACCGCCTGACGCCGACGTCTGACACGACGCGCCCGGCGGCGGTCACGTCTCGCGTAGGGTCACGCCTGTCAGCCCGCCTCCTGTGGAGCATCCGTGTCGAAGCACCCCGTCGCCGTCAGCCCGGAGGAGTCCAGCCGTCTGCGACGCCTGAACCTGTGGATCGGGTTGGCTCACCTGGTCCAGGCCGTGACGCTGTTCGCGCTCAGCAACGACCTGTCGGTGCCGATCACCGCGCGCTTCCTCGACAACGACCCCGTCGCGGTGCTGGCCGGCGGCGCGGACGTCCCGGCGACGACGGTGTTCGACTTCCCGGTCGGGCCGATGGTCGCGGTGTTCGTCCTGCTGGCCGCGGTCGACCACCTGCTCTCGGCCGGCCCGTTGCGTGACCGCTACGAGGCGAACCTCCGCCAGGGTCGCAACAACCTGCGCTGGGTCGAGTACACGGTCTCGGCGTCGTTGATGCTGGTGCTGATCGCGCTGTTCGTCGGCATCTGGGACTTCGCCGCGCTGGTCGCGCTCTTCGGTCTTAACGCGACGATGATCTGGTTCGGGGCGCTGCAGGAGCGCTACATCCGGCCCGGTCGTGACAACAGCCGCCTGCCGTTCTGGCTCGGCACCCTCGCCGGGCTGGTCCCGTGGACCGTCATCGGGGTCTACCTGCTGCAGGACCCAGCAGCGACGCCGACGTTCGTGGTCGTGCTGTACGTCGTGGAGCTGCTGTTCTTCTGGAGCTTCGGGCTCACGCAGTGGCTGCAGTTCCGCCAGGTCGGCCCGTGGGCGAGCTACCTCACCGGCGAGCGCACCTACATCTGGCTCTCGCTGGGCGCGAAGTCGATGCTGGCGTGGCTGGTCTTCGCCAACGTGCTGCGCGCCTGATGGGCTCCTACACCGACCTCGCCGAGTGGTACGACCCGCTCTACGGCGCCACGGGCAAGGACCACGCGGCCGAGGCCCGGGCGCTGCTGGACGTCGCGCAGCGTCACGGCGTGCGGCCCGAGTCCCTGCTGGACGTCGCCTGCGGCACCGGCCAGCACCTCGCCGCGTTCCGCGATCACATCTCGGACATCGTGGGCATCGACAACGCGCCGGCGATGCTCGAGGTCGCCGCGCGCCGGCTGCCGGACGTGCTGCTGCGCAACCGTGACTTCCGCCGCTTCGACCTCGAGCGGACCTTCGACCTGGTGACGTGCCTGTTCTCGTCGATCGGTCACGTGCGCGACGAGCTGGACCTCGACGCGGCGATCGCCGCGATGGCGGCGCACGTCGCGCCCGGGGGAGGCCTGCTGCTGGAGCCGTGGCTGCGTCCGGACACCGCCGACCCCGAACACCCGGCCGTGCTCGACACCGTCGCGACGGACCTGGGCGTGTGTGCGCGGGCGAGCCGCTCGGAGGTCCGCGGCACCGTCCTGGTCGTGCACTACGCCTGGGCGATCGCCACCGACGAGACGACGGTGACGGCCGACGAGTCGTTCCGGATGCCGCTGTTCACCAAGGAGCGCTACCTCGAGGCGGTGCGCAGCGCCGGGCTCACGGCGTCGTGGCTCGAGGTGCCGGCGCTGCAGGCTGGGCGTGGTCTGGTCGTCGGTGTCCGGACGCCCGACGCCTGATGGGTGCTGAGCGGCGACGACGTGCGGCGTGTGTGTTCGGAGGGGCCCCGAGGGGGCGCGTCGTGTCTGCTCGGTCGCTCGATAACGTCACCGCCGTGGGCTTGGAGGCCCTCTGACCGACGAGCGGGAGTGGCGCGTGCACGACGAGGAGACGACCGAGGCGCGAGCGCGTCGCGAGCAGGACGGCGTCGCCCTCGACGAGATGCAGCGGCTGTGGGCGCCGTGGCGCTTCGGCTACGTCGCCAGCGGCGAGAAGGTCGAGGGCTGCCCGTTCTGCGTGCTCCCGGCTCGCGGTGACGACGCTGCCTCGCTGATCCTGCACCGCGGCGAGCACGCGTTCGTGATCCTCAACGCCTACCCGTACAACCCCGGCCACCTCATGGTGGTGCCGTACGAGCACTCCGAGGACCTCGCGGCGCTGCCCGAGGACGTGGCGCAGGAGGTGTGGTCGCTCGGGCGGTTCGCCGTCGGCGTGCTGCGCGAGCGCCTCCACTGCGCCGGGGTGAACCTCGGCATGAACCTGTGGCGGGCCGGCGGGGCCGGCATCGCCGACCACCTGCACCTGCACGTGGTCCCGCGCTGGGGCGGCGACACCAACTTCATCTCCGTGGTCGGTGCCGCCCGGGTGCTGCCGCAGGCGCTCGATGAGGTGTACGACGCGATGCTGCCGGGGTTCGCAGGCCTGACGGCACCATCTGAGGCGTAGTGCGCGCCGGTAGCGTGGCGTATGACGTACGGCAACATCGGCAGCACGACAGCAGGACTCGGAGGACGACGATGGGGCTGCGGGCAACTTTCCCGACGCACGTCGCTCGGCTGACGACGCCGATCGGTCGCGCGCTCGCGCACAGCCCGCTGCAGCCGAACCACGTCACGACGCTCGGGCTGGCGCTGACCGGCCTCGCCGCCGTGCTCGCCGGCGCCGGCATGCTCGTCCCCGCCGGCTGGGTGCTGGTGGCCGGTGGCCTGATGGACACCTTCGACGGGGCGCTGGCCCGTGCGCGGGCGTCGAGCACCCCGTACGGCGCGTTCTACGACTCGGTCTCGGACCGCCTCTCGGACGGCTTCATCCTCGCGGGCATGGCGTGGTGGCTGCGCACCGACGACCGCATCTTCGCGCTGGTGCTGATCGCGCTCGTCACCTCGCAGGTCACCAGCTACGTGCGGGCCAAGGCCGAGGCGATCGACCTCGACTGCTCGGTCGGGCTGCTCGAGCGCGCCGAGCGGGCGATCCTGCTGATGGTGGCGCTGATCTTCCACCGCTGGACGCTCGAGCCCGTGCTGTGGGTGCTCGCGGTCGGTGGGTCGGTCACCGTGCTGCAGCGCATCCACCACGTGTGGTGCCAGATCGACCGCGACGTGCCGCCGGAGCTGCTGGGCCTCACGCAGGGGGACCGCGCGTGGAACCGCGCCTACCGCTCCGCCGCGCGTGCGTTCTTCGGCGAGAACAACTTCGATGACGCGCAGGAGCAGCAGCGCACGGCCGAGCAGGTCGCTCGATGACGCGAGCGGCTGCTGACGTCATGGACCTGCCGCCACCACCGCCAGAGGGCTTCCGGGACCGGGCGACCCACCTCGCCTACGTGTCGGTGTGGGAGACGGTCGCGTGGATGCCCGAGGCGCTGGTGCGCCGGGTGCCGGAGCGCGTCGGCGGCCTGTGGTTCGCACGGGCTGACGACGAGCAGCGTGATCGTGTCACCAGCCACCTCGCACGGATCGTGCCGGACGCCAGCGCCGAGGAGCTGCGCGAGCGCACCCGCGAGGCGTACGTCTCGTACGCGCGGTACTGGGTCGACGCGTTCCGGCTGCACCGTCGCGACGCCGACGAGGTGGCCGCGCGCTGCCTCGGCGACAACCTCGCGACGGTGGACGACGCGCTTGCCGACGGGCGTGGGGCCATCCTCGCCACGGGCCACCTCGGCAGCTGGGACATCGGCGCGCTGTGGTCAACGCATCGGGGCTGGCCGATGACGGTGGTCGCCGAGGTCGTGGAGCCCCGTCGGCTGTTCGACCGCTTCGTGGAGCTGCGTCAGCGCGCCGGGCTGGGCGTGATCCCGCTGGTGCGTGGCGGCGACATGCTCGACCGGCTGGCCGGGGTGGTGGCCGACGGTGGCCTCGCGACGTTGCT
>JBFGFG010000045.1:0-11559 GCA_041579655.1 Nitriliruptoraceae bacterium | reverse complement strand
GGGTCGGGGAAGTACTCGGCGACGGTGAACGGCGATGGAGAGTGCGGCAGCACCGGGTCGCAGTCCGGACCGAGATCCTTGGTCACGTGGCGCCACAGCGCGTCGCGGACGGTCTCGCCGAACAGCACGCGGCCCGAGACGATCGCCCGGCTGATCGTGCCGTCGGGCATCGCTCGCAGCAGCAGCCCGACCTTGCGCACGTGCCCGAGGTGGTCGAGCATCACCGGCACCGCATCCACGTACACGATCGGTACGCGGTCACGGACCTCCGACAGGTCCTCGGCCGGCAGCCAGCCGGGTGCCGTGTCCAGGACGTCCTCGTGCATGCGTGAGCCTCGTGGGTTCTGCGACCGTGAGTGTTCCACACGACGCGCTGTGAGGGGCGCTGGCGGCCCGCGGCTTCACAGCCGTCGGTAGGTCCGCACCGCCAGCGGGGCTGCGATCGCGACCATCGCCGCCGCCCACGTCAGCGCCAGCCAGGGATCGCCCGCCGGGGAGCCCGGCGTGACCAGGCCACGCACGGCGTTGACCACCAGCGTGAGCGGCTGGTTCTCGGCGAACGCCCGCAGCCAGTCCGGCATCGTGGAGGTCGGCACGAACGCCGAGGACGCGAACGTCAGCGGGAACACCATCGGGAACATCACGGCCTGGGTGGTCTCGGCGTCGGCGTTGCGCAGGCCGACGAGCGCGGCGAACCACGACACGGCGAACGACCACGCCAGCACGACCGCAATCGCCAGCAGCGCACCGCCGAGCGTGACCTCCGGTCGGAACCCGACCAGCATCCCGACCACCACCATCAGGGTGAGCACGAACAGGTTGCGCACCAGGTCCGACAGGGTGCGGCCCAGCAGCAGGGCGCCGCGCGACATCGGCAGCGTGCGCAGGCGGTCGATCAGGCCGGAGCTGGCGTCGTCGGCCAGCCCGATGCCGGTCTGGATCGCGCCGAACGTCACCGTCTGCGCGAAGATGCCGGGCATCAGGTAGTCGACGTAGTTCCCGCCGGTCTCGATCGCGCCACCGAAGACGTAGCGGAACAGCAGCACGAACATGATCGGCTGGACGCTCGAGAACACGATCAGCGTCGGCATGCGCCGCAGCACGATCAGGTTGCGGATCACGATCACCCAGGCGTCGCGCGCGGCGCGGTGCAGCGGGTGCAGCTCCATGCGGGTGAGGTCGGCGCGGGCCCGGTCGGTCCCTGCGGGTGTGAGGGTGGTGGTCATGCGTCGACCTCCGCGGTGGTCGAGGTGAGCTGGAGGAAGACGTCGTCGAGCGTGGGGCGGCGGACCTCGACGGCGTCGGCCGCGCCGCCGCTGCGCTCAGCGGCCGCGGTGACGGCCGCGAGCACGCTCGAGACGGAGCCCGCGTGGACGTGGACCGAGCGACCGATGGCCTCCACGGCGGAGGTGCCCTCGACGTGCGCGACGCTGTCGGCGACCGCCGTGGCGGTGTGCTCGTCGGTGTAGGTCAGCACCAGCGTCTCGGCGCCGGCGGCGGCCTTGAGCTGGTCGCCGGTGCCCTGGGCGATCACGCGGCCGTGGTCGATCACGATGATGTTGTCCGCGAGGCGATCCGCCTCCTCGAGGTACTGCGTGGTCAGCAGCACGGTCGCGCCGTCGCCGACGAGCTCCTCGATGACCTCCCACAGGTCGGCGCGGGAGCGCGGGTCGAGCCCGGTGGTGGGCTCGTCGAGGAACAGCACCTGCGGACGGGTGACCAGCGCGGCGGACAGGTCCAGCCGGCGGCGCATGCCGCCGGAGTAGGTGCGCAGCGGACGGTCGGCGGCGTCGCTGAGCCCGAACCGGTCCAGCAGCTCGACGGCGCGGTGCTGGGCGTTCGCCTTCGACAGCTGGTTGAGGCGCGACACCATCACAAGGTTCTCGCGCCCGGTCAGCCGCTCGTCGACGGCGGCGTACTGACCCGCCATGCCGATCATCGTGCGGACGCGCTCCGGCTCGGCCATCACGTCGATGCCGAGCACCGTCGCGGTGCCTTCGTCGGGGCGCAGCTGGGTGGTCAGCGCTCGCACGCTGGTGGTCTTGCCGGCACCGTTGGGCCCGAGCATGCCGAGCACGGTCCCCGCAGGCACGTGCAGGTCGACGCCGTCGAGGGCCTGTGTTTCGCCGAAGGCGTGGCGCAGGCCACGGGCGACGATCGCGTCGGTCACGGTGGAGGTCCTGGTTGGTCGGGAGGTGGCGCGACCGTAGCGGCAGATGGTTGAGAGTCACAACCATCGCCGGTCGCTACCATCGCGGCCATGTCGACCACACCTTCCGGAGCCCCGGCTCGCACCGCACCCACCCACCCGTTCGCCGGGTTGGGGGTCGTGTCCGCGGAGGCGCTCGCACACGCCGGTGTCACCGCGGACGTACCGCCGCTCGTGGAGGCGTTCCTCGGGCTGATGCACCGCATGCGCGACCACATCACGGGGGTCGCCGCCTCGCACTGTCTCACGCCGCCGATGGCGCTCGCGCTGCGCCTGCTCGACGAGCCGCGGCCACAGCGCGAGATCGCCAGCGCGCTCGGGTGTGACCCGTCCTACGTGACGGGCATCGTCGACCGGCTCGAGGAGCTCGGCGCGGTCGAGCGCACCGCGGACCCGAGCGACCGCCGGGTCAAGCTGATCGTGCTGACCGAGCGCGGCGAGGAGCTGCGCCGGGAGATCGCGATCTCGATGCTGCGTGACGCGCCGATCGCCAGCGGGCTCGACCCGGAGAAGCGCGCACAGCTCGCGGAGCTGCTGCGCGAGGCCCTCGCGACGGGCCCCATCGCCGTGGAGTGCGCAGGATGATCGCCACCGACGTGCGTATGCCGCTGCCCGCCGGCTGGTCGCTGCGTGCGGCCCGCGACGCCGATGCCGACGCCCTGCTGACGTTGGTCGGCGGTGTGTTCGCCGAGTACGAGGGCTGCGTGCTCGAGCCGGACGGTCTCGACGCTGACCTCGGTGCCTGGGGGACGTACCTGTCCGGGCTCGGCGGGGCGGGCTGGGTCGTGGTCGACGAGACGGATCGCGTCGTGGCCTGCGTCGGCGTCGCGCCGCTGCGGGCCGACGCGGGCCAGGACTCCGCGATGACCCCGCTGGGGCAGCGCTCGGTCGAGCTGAAGCGGCTGTACGTGGCGTCGAGCGCCCGGCGACGTGGGCTTGGTGCGGCGCTGGTCGAGCTGGTGGAAGGGTGGGCGATCGCGCACGGTCGGGACCGTGTCGAGCTGTGGTCCGACACCCGGTTCGAGGACGCGCACCGGCTGTACTCGCGGACCGGCTACACGGCGACCGGCGACGAGCGCGAGCTGCTCGACACCAGCAACACCACCGAGCTGCGGTTCGAGCGCGAGCTGCCGTGAGGGACGAGACCGTGCTCCGAGGGTCGGTCGAGGACCTCGTGCGGCTCGTCGCGTCCGGCGGTGTGGTGGTGCTCTCCGGCGCGGGGATCTCCACGGCCTCCGGGATCCCTGACTACCGCGGCCCGACGGGGCAGCGGCGGACCGCGCCGCCGATGCAGTGGGCCGACTTCGCCAGCGACGAGCAGGCACGCCGTCGGTACTGGGCTCGCGGGCAGGTCGGCTTCCGGCGCTACGCCGGCATAAGCCCCAACCCGGCGCACCACGCCGTGGCGGCGCTCGAGGCGCGCGGTCTCGTGGACGCCGTGGTCACGCAGAACGTGGACGGGCTGCACCAGGCGGCCGGCAGCCAGCACGTGGTCGAGCTGCACGGCTCGCTGCGAGAGGTGTCGTGTCTCGGCTGCGGAGCACGTGAGGCCCGCACGAGCCTGATGGTGCGGCTCGACGCGGCCAACCCGTGGATCGCGGAGGTCGACGCTGCGCCGCAGGCCGACGGTGACGCCGTCCTCGACGACGAGCACGTCGCGCGCTTCGACCCGGTCGGTTGCCTCGAGTGCGGCCAGGGCCTGCGGCCGGACGTGGTGTTCTTCGGCGAGCACGTCCCGCGGCCGCGCATGGCGGCGGCGCGCGACCTGGTCGAGGCGGCGCGCTGCGTGCTGGTCCTCGGCTCGAGCCTCGCGGTCGGCTCGGGGTGGCTGCTGGTGCGACACGGTCTGCGGCACGGTGCCAGCGTGGGCATCGTGAACCAGGGAGCGACGCGTGGTGACGCTCTGGCTGCGGTGCGCGTCGACGGTGACCTGACGGCGCTGATGCCGCTCGTCGCCAGCACGCTCGGTGCGAGCTCGCCCGACAAGTAGGGTGCCCCCGGATGGTCGGCCCACACGATCGGCAGGTGAGCGTGAGCACGGACGGTCAGGACGTCGCCTCCGGCGAGCTCGAGCTGGTCGCGCTGCGCGCCCGTGTGCTCGACCTCGAGCGCTTCATCGCGCGCCTCGGGCACGAGCTCACCACGCCGCTGACGACCATCAGCGGCTTCGCGAGCCTGCTGTCGCGCAACGACGCGCTGGACGAGGGCACCGCCGACGCGCTGAGCCGGATCCAGTCCTCGGCGGACCGGGCGGGGCGGACGCTGCGCGGCATCGTGGACGAGACGCGCCTCGACCGGGCCGAGTCGACCTCCATCACCAACCTGCTGGACGACGCGGTGCGCGAGGTCGCGGGCGAGGGCGCGCCCATCGAGTTCGAGCGCCCGGTCAGCGCCGCCCGCGTGTTCTGCCACCGCGCGGTCGCGCGTCGCCTGTTCGTCGCGGCGATCACGATGCACCTCGAGCGCGCCACCGGTCCGCTGGTGCTGGAGGCGACCATCCTGGAGGCCGAGCGAGGCGACACCGTGTCGGTGCGGCTCGACAGTCATGGGCCGACGGTGACCGACGAGGAGCGCGCCGCGCTGGAGGGCGCGATGGCCTTCGAAGCCGAGGGATCGGTGCGTCCGTCCGTGGCCGCTCTGGTGCGCGCAGCGCGGCTTGCGGCCACGCAGGCAGGTCGCGTGTGGCTCGACGAGGGGACGCCGACGGGCATCGGGCTCACCGTGTCGCTGCCGCGCAGCACGGCCGTGGAGGGCTGACCGATTCGTCCGACAAAACCCGTGGTCGCGGGATCGCGCATCACGTGTCACTATGTGCGTATCCGTGCCGATTCAAGGCCCCTCCTCGAAAGACCCGTTCTGATGCAAGACTCCCGCGCTGTGCTCGCGTCCACGATGGTCGTCGCACTCCTCGCCGCAGCATCCCTCCCGTCCGCCCGTGCCGCCAGCGCCAGCCTTCGGGCCGCCGCCTTCGTCGATCAGTACGCCGTCGTGTCCGAGACCAACGCGGTCTCGCTCTCGATCTTCGAGGCAGCTGTGGGCTCCAAGGCCCTCGTGCTTGGGGCCACCGACGCCTTCGGCACCAACGAGCCCCTGGCCAGCTCGGCGATCACGCCGGTCGTCGTGCTGGGCAACGCCGTGCTCGGTGACCAGTTCACCAGCTCGTCGACGGGGGAGCGCGTGTCGAACCCCGAGTCCGCCGACGGCTGCCTCGCGGACGTCACCGTGCCCGGCATCGACGTGGGCGGCATCTGCGCGAAGACCACTGCGCAGGCCGGCCCGTTCCGCCAGCACCAGGACCAGGACGCCAGCGCGACGCTGACCGGCGCCGACGTGGACGTGGACGGTCGCTTCATCGCTGACCTGCTGACGAACCAGATCGGCGTGTTCCTCCAGAACCTGCTCGACGGCATCGGTGGCGAGCTGATCAGCGGCGAGCCCGTCGCGGCTGCCCTCACCGAGCTCGTCAACGAGTGCGACGTGGTGCTCGGCGAGGTCGCCGACGGTGCGGACCCCGACGACCAGCTCCCGGCTGCCGTCAACGACCTGCTGGCGCTGACGGGCGCCGAGCTGCAGGCGGCCAAGGAGGTCGCGGAGACGCTCGCGAACCCGGTGTGCTCGCAGCTGCTCTCGCTGCAGCTGGACGAGCTCACGGCTGACCTGCTGGACCTCGGCCCGCTGGCCGACGCCCTCGCCGGCCTCGACCTGATCGAGGTCACGGTGTCGGCGCAGCGCAGCTCGATAAGCGGCGCCTCGACCGCAGTCGGTTCGCTCGGCGAGCAGGTGTTCGTCGAGATCGACGGCCCGTCGCTCGACGCGCTCGACGACATCGTCTCCGGTCTCGCCGAG
Source organism: Nitriliruptoraceae bacterium (assembly GCA_041579655.1). Classification (GTDB taxonomy): domain Bacteria; phylum Actinomycetota; class Nitriliruptoria; order Nitriliruptorales; family Nitriliruptoraceae; genus JBFGFG01. The sequence goes on along the minus strand of JBFGFG010000045.1, from coordinate 5,504 downwards.
GCCGCGCTCAACGGCGTCGTCGCCGAGATCGAGACGACGCTGGGCCAGGACTTCTTCCCGCAGGAGGACGTGCAGAGCCAGCTCGACGACTTCCTCGACCAGATCCCGCTGCTCGACGACAGCGCCCCGCTGCTGCGCGCGGTCGCGTCCGGTGGCACGGCCAGCGCACAGCTGCTGATGATCGACGGCGTCACCTCCGGCTCGGGCGAGCTGCCGTACGTCGAGGTCACGATCGCCCCGTCGGTGCTGGAGCTGTTCGGGCAGGACCCGGAGCAGGGCACGCTCACGCTCACGGCTGGCCAGACCCAGACCATCGCCGAGGGCACCCCGCTCGAGACGACGATCAGCGTCGGGGACAACGAGGTCACGGACGGTGCCGAGCTCGGCGACAGCGGCCTGTTCGGCACGATGTCGTTCACCTCCGCGACGACGCTGCAGCTGCTGACGGGTCTCGAGGGCGGCGTCGAGCTGAGTCTCGGTGCCTCCGCGGCCGGTGCCTACGCCGACACGATCTCGCCGGCCCCGCGTGTGCTGCCGAGCACGCAGACCACCCCTGAGGGCGGTGAGCTGCCGAACACCGGTGGTGGTGCTGCCCTTGTGGCCGCGCTGGCCGTCGGAGCAGCGTTCGCGCTGCGTCGCCGGCGCGACTGACAGCTGACTGACAGCGCCAGACGACGCACGTGACGGCGGTCCCTCCGGGGGCCGCCGTCACGTCGTGCGGGCGCTGTGGGTCAGAGGGTGTGCTGGGCCGCCGTGCGGCCGCACATGATCGGTCGCACCAGCGTCGTCGCAACGCGGACGTGCTCGGGGTGGTCCTGGTACGCGCGCCACCCGGCCTCGTCATCGGTGTCGACGACCAGCGCGAGCCCCGCGTTGCCCTCGGCCAGGCCTGCATCGCGGCCGCAGCTCAGCGCACGGACGCTGGGCACCGTGTCTCGCAGCGCGAGCAGCCCCGCGACGGCAGCGTCGATGGCCGCGTCGCTGGTGTCCTCGGCGAGGTCGAACAGGACGACGTGGCGCAGCATCGCGGCCTCCGGGGTTGGTCGCGCGAACGCTACCGGCCGGCGTCCGTGGCCCTAGGTTCGCGCTGAACACCACGGGAGCCAGCGATGACCGAGCAGATCTACTCCACCGAGGCGTACGCGCGCACCATGGACGCGACCGTCGTGGACCTCGACCGCGACCGGTCAGCGGTGCTGCTGGACCGCACCGTGTTCTACCCCGGTGGTGGCGGCCAGCCGCCGGACCGCGGGGCCCTGTGGGTGGGCGACGACCGGCTCGCCGTGCAGGACGTGGCAGCTGACGGCCGCGGCGTGTGGCACGTGCTCGCCGGCGGCGACGGCACCGCGCTGGCGCTGCCACCCGTGGGCACCTCGCTGCGCGGCGACCTCGACTGGGACCGCCGCCTGACGCTGATGCGCACGCACACCGCGATGCACGCGATGTGCGGTGTGGTGTGGGGGCGGTTCGCCTCGCCGGTGACGGGCGGCAACATGGAGCCGGGTGAGGGTCGGCTCGACTTCGAGATCGGTGACTGGGACCGCGAGCGCGACCAGCAGCCGATCGAGGACGAGCTCAACGCACGGCTGGCCGAGGCGCTGCCGGTGGAGGTGTCCTTCCTGCCGCGCGAGGAGGCGGACCAGGACCCGAGCCTGATCCGCACGAAGGTCTCGCTGCTGCCGGCCGGGCTGCGTGAGGTGCGCGTCATCGACATCGTTGGGCTCGACCGTCAGGCCGACGGCGGCACCCACGTGGACTCGACCGCGGAGGTCGGCGCGATCCGCATCACGAAGGTCGACAACAAGGGCAAGGGCTTCCGCCGCATCCGCTTCGCGCTCGTCGACGAGGGCTGAGGCTGCTGCACGGCTCTCGACCACCCCTGACGCGCCGCACGCACCGGAGGTCCGAAGTCCGCAGGCGTGCGGAGTTCGTCCACCTCCGTGCCGTGCCGCGCTGGGTGATGGTCCGGATTCCGCACGGGTGCGGACTCCGGACCAGGTCGCGGCGGGACGGCGGGGTGTCGGCCCGTGGCTGGCTCCACGACACGAACCACATGCCCGGTGCGCTGTCGTGGTGCTCGGCGAGCCAGGCCCGCAGGTCGTCCAGCGTCTCGGCGTGGAACATCGCGTAGTCGAACTTCCCGGTGGCGGGGTGGCGCGACGCGCTGTCGGGGACCGGCGGTGGTGCGGCCACGTGGTCCTCCGTGCAGCTCGGCGTTCCATCGACTCCGAGCATGCCAGCGCCGTGGGACATGCGTGTGCCCGCCGTCGCAGGCGGGCACACGAGAGGGTCCGGGGTGGCGTCAGCCCGGGATGGGCCAGATGCCCGGCGTCGCGTCGGTGTCGATCTCGCCGTACGCCTCGACCGTGGCGGTGGTGGCGTCGACGGCGGCCGTGAAGCCGCGCTCGACGGTCACGTCGCTGCGGTAGAGCTCGTCGCCCGCGGCGTCACGCACGATGACGGTGTACGGCTCGAGCGTGCCGACCTCGTTGCCGACCAGCGACTCGTTGATCAGGTACGGGCGCGTGGACGGCGGCACGTGGATGTCGAAGCCACCGTCCGAGCCGATGACCACGGTGCGGCTGATGGTCTCGTCGACCTCCGTCGGTCGGATCGCGTCACCGGTCGGGTCCTGCACGGTGGGCAGGCCACCGAGCGAGATCACCGGGGTGCCGGACAGCTGCAGGTTGGTCGGCGTCGCGAACGACTTGGTCACCTCGACCGTGCCGCCGGCCGGGCCCTCGCCCGTGATGCGCGCGACGATGCGCGGGTCCATCGCGGCCATCGAGTGGCGGATGAACGCGCCGCGGTTCTTCGCGTACATCGCGGGGATCGTCGGGCCGTACGGACCGTGGAACACCTCGCCGTGCTCGAAGGTGTAGATGATCGTGCGGGTGCTGGCGTGGCCCCAGTCACGGCTGGTGCCGGACGTCGGGTAGAGGTTGAAGGCCTGGATCGGGTCGTAGCCGTTGCCGGCGAGCACGGTGCCGTCCGGCGTGGTGAAGCCGTCGCGCATCTCGGCGGCGATCATCGACATCAGCGGCCAGTCGGGGCTGCGGATCTCGCGCGGCTCGCGGCCCCACGGGATCAGCATCTGCTCGCCCGACGTGTGGTGCGTGATCTGCATCACCGGGAGGAACGAACGCGCGAGGTCGCGGACGTTGTGCGTCTCGGGCTCGCTGAACGGCGAGGTGCCGCGGTAGGTCTGCGACTCGGGGACGCTGGACGAGCCGGACTCGTCGCCCCAGGCGAACGGGTAGTTGCGGTTGAGGTCGATGCCGTACGCGTCCGGCTGCGACGCCCCGACGGGCGAGCCGCCGACGATCGGGCCGGTCACCTCGAGCGGGCCCTCGTTGGAGACCGCCCGCAGGTTCTTGCGGTGCATGTCGCCCTTGCCGAGCACGGCCAGCGGGAAGCCGAGACCGATCAGCGGGCCGTCGTTGGTCTGGCCGGTGATCGCAGCAGCTTCCACCGTGCGGTCGAACCCGTCGGGGTTCACCAGCGGCAGGATGATGGTGCGCACCCCGTCCACGACACGCGTGATGTCGGGGTCGGTGCCGTAGCTCTCGAGCAGCTCGTGGGCCCACATCACGGGCATCTCGCCGGCGGGCCACTCGCGGCAGTGGTGCATGCCGTCGTGCATGACCACCGGGCGACCGTCGTCGGTCGCGACGTCGGTGGCGATCTCGAGCGCGAGCACGGTGGTGCCCAGCAGCGAGGTGGTCGGCATCTCGATCAGACGCACACGACCGGTGGCCTCGTGGGCAGCGTGCAGGTCGCGCAGCGTCTGCTCGTACGCCGCCGAACCGAGGCGGTACTCGCCGTCCGTCTCGCCCGGCTGGGCGAGCAGGTCGGTGGGACGCGGCTGCGTCTGCGCCTGCGCCACGGTCGGCGCGACGAGCTCGTGGTCGAGGCCGACAGCCTCGAGGCGCTCGAGGTCACCCTCCCACAGCACGACCTCCACGCCACCGTCAGCCAGGCGACGGTGGGTGTCGTCCAGCTGCGGCATCAACGCGAGCTGCACGGCGGTGGTCGGCCGCAGCACGGCGAGCACGCCACCTCCGCGGGCGAGGACGGCAGCGGCGGCATCACGGCCGGCTGCCATCGTGACGGTGCCAGGCGCGACGGCCGTGGCGGCGATGAGCCCGGGGGCCGCTGCGACGCCGGCGACCGCGATGGCGGCCCGACGGATCAGCTGGCGGCGGGACATGGAGGAGGTGTGAGTGTTCATGTTGTGCGGGTTCGACGGCGTTGACCGCTTCCCCTGCACGCGCGGTCCAACCCGCGGCGACGGCGCGGTGCTCGCACGTGGCCCCGCGGAGAAATGGCGGAACCCCCGGTGGCTGTGGGGCCTCCGGGGGTTCCTTACCTCCGGTGCGACCCGAGGGTCGGTCCGGAAGCTGCGGCCACCTGCTGCGTCCAGTGGTCCGCGATCCTCGCCCGGCGCAGGGGCGCTGATCCTTCGGTGGTGGTTGTCGTCGGTGCCGGTTCCGTGCCCTCCTCGCGGCTGGTCGGTCCCCGGTCCGTTCGTCCCTACCTCGCGGTCTCCGCGCTGCCCGAGGGCAAGTCGCTGGTTCTCGTCCGGTGGACCTGTTCACACGCTCCACGCTGATGGGTCGGTCCCTGCAGCCCGTGAGGTCGACGGTCCCGCCCCGGCGTGAGGCGCCCTCCCGGGTCCTCCACCTTCACCACGTCGCACTGCACCCGCTTCGTGGCGGCCGACCGGGTCTCGCAGTCGTGATCCCGACCGGCAAGAAGAACGGTACGACCGGGTCACCGGCGCGGGCTAGGGACGGATGACACCAAACGCGCGACGTGGGCCATGTTCCAGCCCCGGGTCAGTGGTTGCGCAGGGCGTCGATGAGCTCGTCCTTGGTCATGTGCGACCGGCCATCGATGCCGATCTCCTTGGCGCGGTCGTACAGCTCGGCCTTGGTGCGGTCCTCGTAGTCCTCCGCCTCGCCGCCGCGCTTCGCGGCCGTGTGTCGGGGCGTGTTCGCGATCCGCGCTGCCTTCTCCTTGGACGCACCGTCGCGGCGCAGCGCCTCGTACCGCTCCGGGTCCTTCACCGATGGTCCTGGTCCGTCGTTCCTCGGCATCGCGCTCCCTCCTGTCGCTGCCGGTAGAGGCATGCCACCGGAGGTCGCCAGCCATCCGTCCGACGATCCCCATCCACAGGACATCTCAAGGGATGTCACACCCCCGTCGTAGGGTGAACCCATGCACTCAGACTCCGCCTTCGACGGCCCCCACGACGACCACCCCCGCGGTGGCCAGTCCCCGCTTGCCGGCATCGCCGAGGTCGCCGGCGAGCTGTCCGCGGGCATGGAACGCCTCCTCGACCTCGTGATGGAGGCCCGCGCCTGGGGCGGAACGGAAGCCGCTGTGGGCATGCGCGGCTCGGAGTGGATGACGCTCACGCAACGCCTGCCGTGGTGGCTGGTCGCGGCGGTCGAGCAGGTCGCGGACCGCATCCACGCCATCCCCGAGGTCGCCGCCCTGCT
>JBFGFG010000044.1:0-11595 GCA_041579655.1 Nitriliruptoraceae bacterium | reverse complement strand
TGTCCACCACGTCGGACGCCAGCACCCCGATCGCCGCACCGGCCGCGACGTCGCTGAGGTGGTGGACCCCCACGTGCAGCCGCGTGAGCGCGACCGTGCCGGCGACGACCGCGGCCCCGATGCGCCCAGCGCGGGTCAGCTCCGGCGACACCGCTGCGGCCATCGCCGCAGCGACGGCGCTGTGCCCGGACGGCCACGACGAGCCGTGCGGGATGCTGACGAGCCGCTCCGCCACCCCGAGCTCGTAGGGGCGCTGTCGTTCGACGAGCTGCTTCGTGCCCTGCGCCACGACCCACGCGAGGCTGCCGGACAGCGCCGTGCGGGCCGCGAGGGCCGGGTGACCACCAGCCGCGAGCACCGCGGTCACGCCGGTGAGCCCGAACACGGACCCCACGTCGGTCACGGAGCCGGCGATCCTGTCCACCACCGTCCCGCGGTGCACCGAGAGCATCGCGGTCGCGCGGGCGTCCACGCGGTTGGGCTCCGGCCGACGCGCGACCTCGACGGTCGCGGCGATCACGCCGAGCGCAGCGAGCGGTCGTCGCACCCTCACGTCGCCTCGGGGTCCATCGGCGGCGGCCCCGCGGTCACCGGCGTGTGGTCGGCAGGTCCGCCCGCGCTGACCTCCTTGCCGAACTCCTTGAGCGCCTTCGACGGCTCGCGCAGCGAGCGGTTGAGCTCGTCCTTGGTCGAGCCGAGCTCGCTGCGGATCGCCTTCAGCTCGGCCTCGAGGTCACCGAGGTCCGCGGCCTCCTTGAGGTCCGCGATCGAGCGGCTGGCCTCGGTCTTGAACTTCGCGATCAGCTTCGCGGCGTTGCGCGCGAGCTCGGGCAGGCGCTCGGGGCCGAACACGATCAGCCCGAGGAAGCCGATGACCAGCATCTCCGGGAAGCCGATGTTGAACATCGCTCGCGCTCCGGGGTCGGACGGCTGCACCGGTCGGTGAGCGGCCGGGAGACGGCCGCAGGTTGGTCACGGTACCCCCGGGCCGATAGCCGGGACCGGGGGGCGGCGACGACTCAGCGGGGCCGTTCGCCCAGCGTCACCTCGAGCTCCTGGCGATCACCGTCACGCAGCACCACGACCTCGACGGTCGCGTCGGTGTCGAAGCGCAGGATGGCGCCGATGACGTCGGTCATCGAGCCGATCGGCTGGCCCCCGATCGAGACGATGACGTCGCCCTTCCGGACCCCACCGACCTGCGCACCGCTGCCGTCGACGACCTGGTCGACGAGCGCGCCGCCCGAGAGGTCGATGCCGAACTCCTCGCGGTAGCGAGCGGCCACCTCGTTGGTGACGTCGAGGCCGGAGATGCCGAGGAACGGGTGGCTGACGAAGCCGCGGGCGATGAGCTGGTCCGCCGCGATCACGGCCGAGCCGGTCGGGATCGCGAAGCCGACGCCCTGCGACCCGCCGCTGCCGGTGAGGATCGCGGTGTTGATGCCGATGAGGCGGCCGTTGGCGTCCACGAGCGCGCCCCCGGAGTTGCCCGGGTTGATCGCGGCGTCGGTCTGGATCAGCGCAGGGATCACGAACGCGCCGCTGCCGGCGTCGCCGGGGACCTCGAGGTCACGGTTCAGCGCCGACACGACGCCGGCGGTGACCGACGCGTCGAGCCCGAACGGGCTGCCGATCGCGACGGCGGTCTCGCCCACCTGCAGCGGCACGTCGGCGCGCAGGTTCACGGCCACCAGGTCGTCGAGGTCGACCTTCAGCACCGCGAGGTCGGTGAGCGGGTCGGTGCCGACGATCTCGGCCGGCTCCTGCCGTCCGTCGGAGAACTGCACGACCACGGCGTCAGCGTCCTTCACGACGTGGTTGTTGGTGAGGATGTAGCCGTCGGAGCGGTAGATCACGCCGGAGCCGACGCCGACCGGCACCTGCACCGCGCCGAGGTCGGGGTCGTTGTCGTCGGCGAGCACGTCGATGCGCACCACCGAGGGCAGCACGGCGCTGGCGACGGCGGCGACCACCGTCTCGCCGGTCGCCACCTCGCGCGTCTCGACGACAGGAGCGCGCTGCGGCGAGGACTCGCCGGGCGCGCTGGCGACCGGTGCGTCAACGAGGCCGAGGCGGTCGGCGGCCACCAGCGTCCCGCCGGTCCCCACCAGCGCACCGACGAGGCCGGCGGCGAGCGCGAGCCCGAGAGGACCCCGGCCGCGCTTCGGGGGCTCGACGGGCGCGGGGCCACCGGTGTCGAACGCGACGACGACCGGGCCCCCACCGCCATCACCCGTGTCTGCCTCGACGTCTGCCGTGTCGGAGCCGTCGTTGGCGTCCACGTCGGGGGCCAGCGGCGGCGGCGCCATCGGGACGGGCTGCGTGCTGGTCAGCGCGCCCGGGGCGTCCGGCCGCACCACCACGCGGCGGGCCACCGGAACCGCGAGCACCGGCGCCTCGGCCACGGCCGGCGCCTCGGCCTCGTCGGTCTCGTCCTGCGTCGGCGCCGGCGTCGGAGCCTGCGGAGACTCCGGCACGGCTGCGATCGTGGACGGCGTGGGGCGCACGAGCCGCGTGCGACGCACCGCGACGCGCGGCGCCACGACGTCAGCCTCAGCCTCGTCCGTGACCTCGTGCGTGACCTCGTCCGTGACCGTGACCGACGCCCGGGCGGTGACCGTGGCGTCGTCGCGCCACGGGCGCAGCCATTCCTCGGTGTCGCGGTCCACGGCTGATCCTGTCTGCAGGTCGGGAGGGTTGGCGCTCGGCCGGCGGTCGCTCACGCGAACGCCGATCGTGCCCACGACCACACGCGGTCGATGCCACGGCGGATGCGGGAGGGGACATCGTGCCCCACGAGGTCACCGGGCAGCGAGACGAGCGCGTCCTCGACCACCTCCAGCGGGGCGTCGGTGACGGAGGTCCAGGTGTGCTCGCCGCTGGTCCACACCACGCGCAGGGGCTCGGTGCCCGGCCACGTCCACACGTCGCGACCGGCCATGTGCACGATGCGGGCCCCGTCCAGCGCACCCGAGTCCAGCCGCCCCTGCTGCTGGTAGACCGACAGCACGCTCAGCCCGTCGCCGTAGCGCGCCACGACGAGGTCGGCCTCGTGCTCGACCTCCATCAGCTCGAAGCCGCCGGCGAGCGCGTCCGGGACCATGAAGCCGTCGGCGTGGACGTCCTCGATGATCTCGGCGTCCGGGACGTCGCCGGGCACCAGGACCGAGCGCAGTCGTCCCGGTGACGGCATCGCGACGGGGCTCATCGCGGTGTACGCGACCACGCGCAGCACGCTGCCGTCCTCGGTGCGGGTCTCGCGCCGCACCGGCAGCGACGTGAGCGCGTCGACGTACAGCACCTCCTCGATCACGGTGCCGTCGCGGCGCACGAGGTGGACGGGGGTGGCGGGGCCGGTGTCGAGCTGTCGGGGCGGACCGACCGTGGCCGTCCAGTGGCGCAGCACGCGGGTGACGTCCAGCGCGTGGGCGGCGCTGACGGGGCTGAGCGCGCTCGCGTGCTCGGCCGTGCGCAGCCAGGCCCCGTTGCCGGCGCCCAGCAGCCAACGCGTCGGACGACGCAGCTCGAGGTCGCCGAGCGCGCCCACGCGCACGTCGAGCTCGGCCACGCGTGGCCCGTCCGGCGTGAACGTGACGACGGTGACCGCGCCCACGTGCGGCGTGCGACGTGCGGCGGCGGACATCGCCCGCAGCAGCTCCTCCGCGTCGCCGGATCCGACCGTCGCCATCGCCGGGGAGGTGACCGACGCTGCCGTGTCGCTGGCGGCAGACGCCACGCCGGGCAGCAGCACCAACATCATCGGCGCCATCGCCAGGCACAGCAGTCGAGGCGCGCGAAGGCGCGGCCGTTCGCCAGCGTTCACCGGTCGACCGCGGGTGCAGAGGTCGTGTCCAGCCGCACCGGCACCACGACCGGACCGCCCTCGACGGAGCGCACGTGGTCCACGACCAGCGCGTCGACGCTGGGCCGGACCGAGCCCTGGACCGTGCCGCCGAGCATGAACGCGCCGACGAGCAGCATCGCGCCCGCCGCGACGGTGAGCCACGCGGCACGCAGGGCGGCGCTCTGCTGCTCGTCTCGCGGTCCGAGCAGCACCTGCTCCACCATGAACGACAACGGCGTCTCGACGCCCGGCAGGCCGCGCAGGGCCGTGCGCATGGAGCGCAGCTCCTCGAGCTCGTCGGCGCACTCCGTGCAGCGTGCGAGGTGACGGGTCACGTCCAGCGCGTCCTTCTGCGACAGCTCGTCGTCGAGGAGGGCCGAAAGCCGGTCCCCCTCGTGCCCGAACGTCGCAGCCACCTCAGTCCTCCGTGGGCGTGACGCCGGTGTCCGTCAGCGCCGCGCGCAGCAGCCGGCGCCCACGGTGGATGCGCGAGCGCACGGTGCCGAGCGGCCACCCGGTGGCGTCGGCGATCTCCTCGTAGGTCATCCCCTGGACGTCGCACAGCACCACCGCGGTGCGGAAGGTGGGCGGCAGCGTCGTGATCGCGGCCTCGATGGACCCGGCGAGGGAACGGTCCTCGAGCAGCTCCGACGGGTCGGGCCCGTCCTGCATCGAGCGGTGCCAGTCGTCGTCAGGCAGCTCGACCATCCGCACGCGCTTGCGGCGCCGGATCCGGTCGAGGAACAGGTTCTTGGTGATCCGGTACAGCCAGCCGTCGAAGGTGCCCGGCGAGTACTTGTCGAGGTTGCGGTAGACGCGGACGAACACGTCCTGCGCCAGGTCCTCGGCCTCATGGCGGTTCCCCGTGAGGCGGTACGCCATCGCGTAGATGCGCGGCCCGTACGTGGTGGCGACCTCGTCCCAGGTGGGAACGGCGTCCAGCACGAGCGCGTCGTCGAGCGCCTCCGGTGTCACCGGAGCGTTCGTGGTCGGCGTTGTGGTCACGTGGCCTCCATGCTCAGGGCGCGACCGGCCTGTGGTGTCTGCAACGTCGGTGGTCTCGACGGTGTTCCACGTGTTCGGTACCGCGCGTCTGGTTGTTCGGACGCTCCCGAAGGTCCCCTCGTTGCCTGAGCGGGTGCTGAGGAGCGGCCGGCGCACGCTTGCGCGCAGCTGGACGCATGCCCCGTGTCCCCGTCCCGCAGACTACGGTCGCCCGCCTGCTGCTCCGAGAGGGATCCGCGATGGACGACGCCAACGTGCGCACCGAGACGAGGCGTCTGCTGGCGCCCGAGGACGACGCGCTGCTCTCAGCCCGCACGCGCTCCGGCCCCGCTGACGACGTGCCCTCCCCCGAGGTCGGTGCCCTGCTGGCCTGGGCCGCGCGCGGCATCGACGCCCAGAGCGCCGTCGAGGTCGGCTCGGCCGCCGGCGTGTCCGGCCTGTGGCTGCTGCAGGGCCTCACCGGCCGCGGCGTGCTGACGTCGGTCGAGCCCGACGCCCACCGCCACGGTCTGGCCGTGCAGGCGTACGCCGAGGCAGGCGTGACCTCGCGCGTGCGCGCGATCGAGGGCGACCCCACGGTCGTGCTCCCCCGCCTCGCCGACGGCACCTACGACATCGTGCTGCTGCAGGACGCCGTGGACCCGTCCCACCTCGAGCACGGCATGCGCCTCGTCCGCTCCGGCGGCGTGCTGATCCTGCGCGGCGCGCTGGCCCCGGCCCCCCGCGGCGTGATGCGCGGCCTCGTCGGTGACGGCGAGCCCACCGTCGCCGAGCGCGTGGCCGAGGACGACCGCCTCGACGCCATCGCGCTCCCCATCGACGACGGCGTGGTCATCGCCCGCCGAGCCTGACGGTGCCCGACACTGCACGCGAGTCCTCCACGAGCTGGATCGGACCCGCGGAGCTCGCGGTCGGCGGCGTGCTGCTGCTCGGCCTGCTGGCCCTGCTCGTGAGCACCTTCGTGCCGTCCGGCGAGGTCCGCAGGGCAACCGCCGCCCTGGAGTCGTGGCACGTGGCCGCCGAAGCCCTCGCGTCAGACGAGGGCGAGCTCCCGACCTGGGTCCACTACGACACGACCCGCCCCGAGCTGTTCGCTCCGGAGACGGACGTCGAGGGCCACGTCCCCCTCGCCGACGTCGACGTCCCGCCGACCACCCCCGGCGAGGTGGGTCTGCTGTACGTCACCGTCGAACACAACATGCGCTGGCAGCTCGTCGCCGCGGTCGACGACGACCTCGCCAGCGCCGTCGGTTCCGCCGCGCTCCGGGGCAAGGGGGTTCGGGGTGGCATCGCCCAGCGCGTGCAGGCCATGAGCGAGCACGGCCGCGAGGTCGTCGCGTGGGACACCTTCGGCGGCGGCCCCTTCGAGATCACGCTCAGCTTGACGGTCGACGGGCGCGAGTCCACCCGGATCTGGTCGATGCCCTCCACGACCTGCATCGACCGCCGCTGCGAGGTCCCCGTCGACCTCCGCGAGCTCTACGGGACCCCACCGACCGGCCAGGACGTCGCAGTGAGCTTCACCGTCGACGGCGCCGCCGTCGGCAGCAACGGCATGAGCTTCGAGATGGAAGCCCCCGCTCCCTGACTCCGCCATAGCGACTGCCCCAAGGCCCGCGCACAGGAATCGAGCACGCCCCGGCGCGCGAGCGAAGCTGCGCACCGGCATCGCGGACGCCCCGCACAGGAATCGCGGACGCCCCAAGGCCCGCGAGCGCAGCGAGCGAAACAAGGGCCGACGGCGTCCCGAACTACGCGACGAAGTCGCGTACCAAGCTCAGAAGTACCGGATCTTCGCGGCGAACTCGGCGGCCGGGGCGAGGATGACGGCGAGGTAGAACATGCCGGTCGACGCCTGGATGCTGCGGCCGCCCTCGCGGGCGAGCTTGACGTTGAAGCCGGAGATCAGGGCGACCAGCGCGAGCGTGCCGATGCCGAGCGTCATCGTCATGTTGCCGATGGACAGCAGCGGCGAGAAGCTGCCGAAGGCGGGCGCGGGGTTGGTCAACGACAGCAGGATCGCGGCCAGACCGGCGCCGACCGCGGCGACGTTGAGCCACGCGATCCAGATCATGTACTGGTTCGAGAGCTTGCGCTCCACGAGGTACCAGTGGCCGAGGATCATGCCGGTCCAGATGCCGCCGAGCAGCAGGGCACCGAGCACGAGCTCGACGATGCCGAGCGCCAGCGCGGAGCCGTGCAGCTCCTGCTGCAGCTGGGCGAGCGGCACGAACGAGTAGACGCCGCCGAGCACCGAGACGATGCCGAGGATCCGGGCGGGCAGCTCGAAGCGTGCCGCGAGCGCGATCATCGACAGCAGTCCGGCGATGAGGCAGACCAGCAGCGTCAGCTGGACGGTGTTGGCTGCGGAGGTCATCCCGGCGGTGACGTCGTCGGCCTCCTTGAGCAGCGCCAGCGGCGACGACAGGGCGGCGCGGCCGCCCCAGATCATCAGCAGCACCGTGGAGCCGAGCAGCAGCTCGTAGCCGTGACGGACCTTGCCCCAGGTCGGCGCGATCCAGGTGAGCACCAGCCCGCCGACGCCCATCTCGAGCAGGATCAGCGCGGTGATCGCGGATGGGGAGTCGAGCGATGCGGACACGTCAGGGCCTCGAGGTTCACACGGGGAGGGAGCGACGCGGGCACGGCGCACGCGCAAGCGTGCCATCCGGACACCGCCCCCGCGAACACGACGTGCACCAGCGCGCCCGGTACCGTATGTCGACGGCGCTCGTGCTTGATCGGCGCCGCACCCGCACCCCGCCTCCCCTCCGGCGAGCCTTGCAGGCCCTCCGCTGACGGCGATTGCTCGATTCCCAGCGAGGATGACATGGGCTCCTGCAACCCCGGACTGACCGACAGCCGCGTGCTGACGGTCCAGCAGTGCCACACCGCGGTCTCGACCGGCAGCGGCGACGTCGCCGTGCTCGGCACCCCGACGCTGCTCGAGCTCGCGGAGCGGGCCTGCGTCGCAGCGATCGCGGAGGATCTGCCCGAGGGCGAGACCTCGGTGGGGTCCTGGTCCGAGATCGAGCACATGGCGCCGGTCGTCGTCGGCTCCGAGGTGTGCGCCGAGGCGACGCTGCGCGGCCACCACGGCTCGCGGCTCGAGTTCGTCGTGTTCGTGAAGTCAGGGGACCGCACGGTCGCGAAGGTCCGTCACCGCCGCGTGCTGGTGGACCGCGAGCGCTTCACCGCGAAGATCGAGCGGCTCGCTTCCCAGACCGAGACCACCGCGGAGGCCAGCGTCGAGGTCAGCTGACCTCGGCGGTGGCGTCGCCGCGTCAGATCGCGGCGAGCCAGCGCAGCAGGGCCCTGACCGGGACGCCCGTTGCACCCTTGGTGGACAGGCCGTTGGCGCTCTCGGCCCAGGCGGACCCGGCGATGTCGAGGTGCGCCCAGCGGGTGTCCTCCGGCACGAAGCTGTGCAGGAACAGACCGGCGGTGATGGTGCCGGCCTTGCGACCGCCCACGTTCTTGATGTCGGCGACGTCCGACTCGAGCTTCTCGAAGTAGGCGTCCACGGCGACGGGCAGGCGCCAGAACGGCTCGTCGGCGGCGAGGCCACCGGCGATGATGCTGTCGGCGAGGTCGTCGTCGTTGCTCATCAGCACGCTGTAGCGGTCGCCGAGCGCGACCACGGCCGCACCGGTGAGGGTGGCGACGTCGACGATGACGTCAGCACCGGCGCGCCCGGCGTGCACGATGCCGTCGGCGAGCACCAGGCGGCCCTCGGCGTCGGTGTTGAGCACCTCGACGGTGGTGCCGTTGAGCGCCGTGTAGACGTCCGACACGCGCTGTGCGGTGCCGGACGGCATGTTCTCGGCCAGGCACATGATGCCGGTGAGGCGCACGGGCAGCTTGAGGCGGGCGGCACCGATCAGCACGGACAGCACGGCGGCAGCGCCACCCATGTCCATCTTCATCGTCTCCATCGAGGCCGACGGCTTGAGCGAGATGCCGCCGGTGTCGAAGGTGATGCCCTTGCCCACCAGCGCGATGTGGTCGCCGGTGGCGTCCTCGGGCGACCAGCTCAGCTCGACCAGGCGCGGCCCCTCGGTGGAGCCCTGACCGACGGCGATCATGCCGCCGTAGCCACGCTCGCGCAGGGTGTCGTCGTCGAGGACGGTCACCTCGATGCCGAGCCCGGCGACCGCGTCCACGGCCTGTTGGGCGAGCGCCGGCGGGCGCTTGAAGTTCGGCGGGGTGTTGACCAGGTCACGGGTCAGCGCGGCGGCCTCGGCGGCGACGACGCCGGTGCGCAGCGCGTCGGCGTGCGCACCTCCGTGGACGGTGGCGGCCGAGAGGCTGGGCTCCTCGGCGGCGGAGCGGTGCGTCGTGAACGCGTAGGTCCCGAGCACGAGGCCCTCGGCGAGCGCGGCCGAGACCTCGGCAGCGCCTGCGTGCTCGAGCTGCGGCAGCAGCACGGCGATGCTGGCGACGTCCTTGCCCGTGCGGCTGGCGGCGAGGCCGAACCGTCGGACCCGGATCAGATCCATCGTGTCACCGCACCCGACCACCAGCACGGAGTTGCCGTTGGGCAGCGGGAGACGGGCCGAGGTGTCGACCGCGCCGGTGAACCCGACGGACTCGAGGGCCGTGGCGAGGTCGTCACCGAGCAGCGCGAGCTCTGCGGGGTCGCCGTACAGCACGGCGCGGTCGTCCGCGATGGTCGCGGCCACGACGGCGAGCGCCGCGTCGACGTCGATGATGCTGGTCTGAGCTGCTTCGATCTGCACGGGATCCCTCTGATGTTCGTCCGGCGGACCGTAGCGACGGGGATGCGGCCGTGATGGCGCTCCTGACGGCGCGGCTACCGTCCACGTCATGGATGAACCGCTGCCCGACACTGACCCCACCGGCGAGGTCATGCCCGTCGACCTGCGCGACTGGGTGGATTTCTCGACCGAGGAGGCGCGCCGCGTGCGCGTCTTCAGCACCGCGACGTTGTCGCAGGACCTGTGGTGCATCGAGCCGCAGCAGGCCACCACGGTGCTGCGCTACGCGGGATCGGACGTGACCTACACCGTCATCGGCGGACGGGCCTGGTTCGTGACCGAGCAGGGCGAGGCCGGGCTGGACCCGCTCGCGTCGCTGCTGGTCCCGGCGGGTGTGACCCACGGCATCGACAACCGCGGCGCGGATCCGCTGATCGTGCTGGCGGCCGCCGGGCCACCAGCCGACGACGAGCAGCCGGGCACGCCGCTGACGACCCTCGCTCGCGCCGTGCGACCGGCAGACACCACCGGTGGCGTCGGGGCACGGCTGCGACGCTTCATCGCTGGCGGCGCGTGAGCCGGCCAGGGGTGCACGGCACGGCCCGTAGCATCGTCGGCCCCGTGGCCAGGAGCCTCGCGTGACCCCGAAGCCCCTGCGTCTGCTCGCCGCGACGGCCTGCCTCAGCCTGCTGCTGAGCGGCTGCGCGGACGACGAGGGCGAGGCCGTCGAGCCCACCGAGCCGGTCGAGCGCGTCGCGCCGGCGTCACGCGACGCGGGCATCCAGCTGACGGGCATGCTCGACGGTCGTCGCGTCGCGGTCTCGCGCGGCGCCCCGATCGTGACCCTCGGCGACTGCGACCCGATCGACGGTCAGGACGAGGACCTGTGCATCGCGGCGCGGACGATCGACGGGCTCGACATCACGCTGGTGATCGAGAACCCGGCGGCGCTCGTGGCCGGCACCACGATGCAGGTGGACGACCCGGCGTGCGTGCGGGGCTGCGACAACGAGCCTGACATCGTCGTGGCGACGATCCGGCTGCTCGACGAGGACCTGCGCGTGAGCGAGGGCACGTTCGAGATCCGTGAGGCCGGCCCGCGCTACATCGCGGACTTCGACCTACGGCTGCCGTTCGGCGATCGCCTCATCGGCACGTTCGACGTGATCCCGGCCAGCTGAGGCCGGTGGCGCGTCGTCGTGTCAGGCGGCGACGAGCGAGATGACGTTGCCGTCGGTCGCGATGCGGTGCGTGCGCTGCAGCACGTGCACAGCGTGGCTGACGGCCTCGCTGTCGAGGCCGGCGTCCAGACCTGCGCGCAGCAGCCGGTCGCCTCGGACCTCACCCCCGGCGCGGGTGACCATGTCCAGCACGAGCTGCTCGGCCTGCGCCGGCGAGATGCGGGAACGGCGGCGTGCGGCATCGACCTCGAGGTCGTCTGCCCAGGGATCGAAGAGCTGCTGCTGCACGGCGGTCTCCCCACGAGATGGGTGCGGCGGGCATGCATCATGCCACGTGACGGGCCGCGGCGAAACCCCTCCGTGTAACTATGTCAAGGAACCTCGACCGCCGCGACCCCGCGAGGCACGATCCGTTCCGCCACCAGACCGCCAGCTTTCGGTGGAGGCACACTCCACGCACGAGGCAGCTCCCCGACCGACAGGCCCCGACCGTGACGCTCGACGGCAGCGCGCGATCCGCCCTGCTCACGGTGCTCGGTGACGTCGTGCGACCGACCGAGGAGCCGGCGTGGCTGGGCGCGCTGAGCGAGCTGATGGAGACGCTCGGGACCCCGCCGGCGACGACGCGACAGGCGCTGCGGCGACTGACCGTGCAGGGCATGGTGCAGGCCACCCGCGTGGGGCGCCGCTCGACGTACGACCTCACCGCGACGGGGCGCGCGCGGCTCGACGCGGCGGCCGAGCGGATCTACCGGCGCACCGCCCCGGACTGGGACGGGCGCTGGCGGCTGCTGACCTTCACGTTCGGCGAGCAGCACCGCTCCGCTCGCGACGCGCTGCGCCGCGA
>JBFGFG010000043.1:0-11709 GCA_041579655.1 Nitriliruptoraceae bacterium | reverse complement strand
GGTCGGTGTCCAGCGCGCCGAGCACCGCGTTCACGACCAGGCGAGCGGCGTGGGCGTCGGCTGCCTCGGCGTCGCGTGCGTCGACATCGCCGTCACCGTCGAGGTCCGCGGCGCGCACGAGCTCCGGGAGCGTGATGGCCGCGGGAGGGGGCGTGGTCGTGATCGAGACGACACCGGCGGCCGCAGCTGGGCTCGGGCTCGGGCTCGAGGTGAGCGTCGGGTCGGCGCGGCGCGGCAGGCCCGGGATCGCGGGGGCGAGCGCGTCGACGGTCACGGGCAGCGGCGTCTCGGCGGCGGGCAGGCCCGGTGTCACGCACCCCTCCGAGACGCAGACGTCGTCGGCGAGCGAGGCGGGCAGCGTGACGAGCGCCGCGACGGATCCGGCGGCGCTGCCCACGGCCGCGCGCACCGCGACGAGCTGGGCCGTCAGCTCCTCGAGGCCGGTGGCGAGCGTCTCGTCGTCACCCGCACGGGCGGCGCTCCCGACGGCGGTGGCGCTCCACGCGAGGCCGGTGGCAGCCTCGCTCAGAGCGGTGCCAGCTGCACCGGCCGCGGCAGCCGTCGCGCCGAGCTCGGTGGCGACCACCTCGTCGAACGTCGCGGTGGTCAGGGTGGCCGGGCCAGCGAGCTCGAGGCGCGGGAGCGCCTGCAACGCCCGGGCGTGCTGCTCGACAGCGGCGACGAGCAGCGTGAGGTCACGCTGGAGGAGGGCCACCGTCGCGGAGGTTGTGGCGGCGGTGCTGGACGAGGAGCTGCTGTCACGCAGCGCCGAGGCGTCCGCGTCGATCGCGGTGGCAGCCGCTGCGATCGCGCCCGTCGTGGCGGTCAGCTCGGTGGCCGCGATCGCGTCGGCCAGAGCGCTGAGCCTGTGCTGCGGCGCGTCGGCTGCACCGCTGGCAGCTGCACCGCGCTGGCCGCCGTACGCCGCGTCACCGGCACCGGCACCGGCACCGGCACCGGCACCTGCATCGTCGCCGGCCGAGGCGTCGTTGGGGCCGCCGTCGCCGCGCAGCACCGGGAGGGGACCGCTCGGGCTCAGCTCGAACGAGCGCTGCATCTCGGTCGCGACCGGGCGTCCGAGCGAGAGCTGCGCTCGGGTCCCGAGGGCGACGGCGTCACCGGCCGCGCCACCGAGCTCGTGGAGCAGCTCCTCGACCGACACCTCGGCCGCCAGCGCATCGATACGGCTCTGCGGCACGTTCCAGGTCACGGAGGTCGCGATGCCGGCGACGAGCACCCCCACCGTGGAGAGCGCGAGCAGCCGATGCTGCTGGAGCTCCGAACGGCTGAGGAGGGTCATGCGGCGCGTCCATGCGTCGACGCTCGAGAGCGCGAGGGCCAACGGCCGCGGGGGCGACGGTCGGCGCGTTACGCACGGCCCGTCGGCCGCAACCGTCGTGATCTGAGTGGTCGGACGGCCTGCGGGCCGACTCCTGCGCCAGGCATCTCACGTAGGGTGCCGCGCGGAGGCACACACATGGCGGGGGATGACGGTCAGCGCGTGGCGCTCGTCTGGGACGAGGGTCTCGGCGCGTACGACTTCGGTCTCGACCACCCGCTGGCGCCGTTCCGTGTCGAGCTGACCGTCGCCCTGATCAGGGCCGTCGGGCTGCTCGCGCTGCCGAACGTGGACCTGGTGCGCCCGCCCCCGCTCGACGAGGGCGACCTCGTACGCGTGCACGCCCCGCGGTTCGTGCGCGCCGTGCAGCGCATCTCCTCCTCCCCGTCCCAGCTGCCCGACCAGTCCTACGGGCTCGGCACCGGTGACACCCCGGCGTTCCGCGGGGTCCACGAGGCGTCGGTGTCGATCTGCGCCGCGACCCGCGAGGCGGCGCGTCTGGTGCTCTCCGGCGAGGCGATCCACGCGTTCAGCCCCGCCGGCGGGCTGCACCACGCGATGCCGGACCGCGCCGCGGGGTTCTGCGTCTACAACGACCCCGGCGTCGCGATCGCGTGGCTGCTCGAGCAGGGCGTCGAGCGCGTCGCGTACGTGGACGTCGACGTGCACCACGGCGACGGCGTCGAGGCGATGTTCGTCGACGACCCGCGCGTGCTGACGCTGTCGTTGCACGAGAGCGGTCGCTACCTGTTCCCCGGGACCGGCCACAGCGAGGACATCGGCGGCCGCGGCGCGGAGGGCTCGGCGGTGAACATCCCGCTGCTGCCGGGCACGTCCGGCGAGGTGTGGCTCGGTGCGTTCGACGCCGTCGCCGAGCCGCTGCTGCGGGCCTTCGCGCCGGACGTGCTGGTCACCCAGCTCGGCTGTGACACGCACGTGCACGACCCGCTGGCCCACCTCGCGCTGCGCGTGGACGACCAGGCGCTGATCGCCTCACGGCTGCACGCGCTGGCCCACGAGCTGTGCGAGGGGCGCTGGATCGCCACCGGGGGCGGCGGGTACCGACCCGTCGAGGTGGTGCCGCGCGCCTGGACCGCGGCGTTCGCCGAGATGGTCGACGAGCCGCTGCCCGTGGAGGTCCCGCTGCTGTGGCGCGACCTCGCCGCGAGCTTCGGTCGCGGCGTGGCCCCGACCACGTTCGGGGACGCGCCGGTGCACGTGGAGCCCGCCGTCGCGGCGCGCGCGCTCGTCGCGGCCGAGGACGCCGTCGCCGCGGTCCGACGGCTCGTGCTGCCGCGGCACGGTGTGCGCTGAGGTTCCCGCCGAGCGCGGTGGGAACGTTGTCCAGATCGGTTGCCGGGTCTGGAGGGAGGTCGCGTATCCTCCCGCGGGTGGACCAACGCCCCCGCCTCGGCATCGCTGACCTGTTGACGGTCGGCGAGGTGGCTGCGGACCTGCGGGTGTCCACCTCGACCGTGCATCGGCTCATCCGCGACGGCTCGCTGCGAGCACATGCGCTGGGAGCCACCTACCGCATCACCCGGGACGACCTCGAGGTCTTCCTGCACGCTGCAGCCCGGACCCCCGGCGAGGAGACCCCGTGACGACCGACCAGAGCGCGCCGCTCGCGCGACGGGTCCTCATCACCGGCATCTCCGGGAAGATCGCGGGGATGGTCGCGGCCAGCCTCGAGCAGCGCGACGACGTCGAGGAGGTCATCGGCGTCGACGTCGACGAGCCCTCCCGCCCGCTGGTGCGCACCGAGTTCGTCCGGGCCGACCTGCGCAACCCGCTGGTCGCGCGCGTGATCGAGGCCAGCGAGGTGGACACGATCATCCACCTCGGCACGCACACCGGGCCGGCGAACTCGGGCGGCCGCTCCCGCATGAAGGAGCTCAACGTCCTGGGGGCGATGCAGCTGTTCGCGGCTGCCCAGCACTCGCCGCACGTGCGGCGGGTGGTGCTGAAGTCCTCCACCGCGGTGTACGGCTCCCAGCACGATGACCCGGGCCTGTTCAGCGAGGACGACGTCCCCGCGCAGCTGCCGGCCGACGGCTGGTCGCGTGACGCGGTCGAGGTCGAGCGCTACGCCGAGAGCCTCGCCCAGCGCCGCCCCGACGTCGAGCTGACGGTGCTGCGCTTCGCGAACTTCCTCGGTGGCGAGGTCGACTCGGTGTTCGCCAGCTTCTTCGCGATGCCCGTCGTGCCGAGCGTGATGGGCTTCGACCCGCGGCTGCAGTTCATCCACGAGCGCGACGCCGTGGCGGCGATCGAGCTCGCGGCGCTGCGTGGCCCGGGCGGCACCTTCAACGTGGCCGCCCCCGGGGTGCTGTACCTGTCGCAGTGCGTGCGGCTCGCCGGTCGGCTGCCGGTCCCCGTGCCGCGCCCGCTCGCCGGGCTGGTGGGTGGTCTGGTGCGCCGTCAGGGCCGCGTCGACTTCACGCCCGAGCAGCTGCGCTTCCTGCAGTTCGGCCGGGTCGCGGACATCACGCGCATGCAGCGCGACCTCGGCTTCACGCCCAGCTTCGACGCGCGCGGCGCCTTCGAGGACTTCGTCTCGCGGCGCCGCATCACCGGTGTGCTCGACCGCGACGAGATTGGCCGGTGGGAGAAGGAGCTGTACGACTTCATCGCCCGCCGCGGCCAAGAACGTTTCGTCGCCGCCCGTCGCGGAGGTCAGTCATGATGGGACAGCCGTCGGACCACGACGACGCCGAGGTCATCGACATGGCCGCGCAGCGCGCCGCCCGCGAGCCGCGCACCCGCTGCTTGGTGGTGGTGGACGAGCGCTCGTGCCGCAACTACGCCGTGCAGGACGGGCTGTGCCGTGTGCACGCGCTCGAGCTGCTGCCGGCGCCGGCGCCGGTGGTCGAGCCGCAGGACCCGGTCTCGCGCCCGTCCGGCGGCGTGGACATCCTCGAGGGGCTGCGCGACGTGCTCGGCGAGCAGTGGCTCGACAGCCTCAAGGACGTCGCGTCGTTCATGCGCCGTCGCCTGACCGGCGACTACGAGGTCGACGACTTCGGCTTCGACCGTGACCTGACCGAGTCCGTGCTGCTGCCGATGATCCGGCCGCTGCACCGCGTGTACTGGCGCGTCAGCTCCAGCGGCTCCGAGCACCTGCCCGCCGGTGGCGGCCTGGTCGTCTCCAACCACGCAGGCACGCTGCCGGCCGACGCGCTGATGCTCGGCCTGGACGTGTTCGACGAGGTCGGACGCCACCCGCGACCGCTCGGCGCGGACCTGGTGTTCAAGCTGCCCGGGGTGGGCCAGCTGGCGCGCAAGAGCGGCGTCACGCTCGCGTCCGGCGGGGACGCGCAGCGTCTGCTGGACCGCGGCTCGCTGGTCGCGGTGTGGCCCGAGGGCTTCAAGGGCATCGGCAAGCCGTACCGGGACCGCTACCGCCTCGCGCGCTTCGGGCGTGGTGGATTCGTGGCCACGGCGCTGCGCGCCCAGGTGCCGATCATCCCGACAGCGATCGTGGGCAGCGAGGAGATCTACCCGCTGCTGTGGGACGTCAAGGCGATCGCCCGCGTGTTCGGGCTGCCGTACTTCCCGATCGTGCCGCAGATGTTCAGCCTGCCCATCCTCGGGCCTGCCGGCCTGCTGCCGCTGCCGTCGAAGTGGGCGATCCACTACGGCGAACCGATCGACACCACCGCGTACGGCCCGGAGGCCGCTGACGACCCGATGATCGTGTTCGACCTCGCCGAGCAGGTGCGCGAGCGCATCCAGCAGCAGCTCTACACGATGCTCATGGGGCGCCGGTCGGTGTTCTTCTGAGCCGGTCGGCCAGGCTCTCGGCCCTGCCAGCCTGACACTGACGAACGCCGCCCCAGCTGGGCGGCGTTCGTGGCTGTGTGCGGCGGGGCCTGCTCGTCAGGGAGCGGTCTGGCTGTCGGCTGCGCGGGCGAGCCGGTCCACGACCGAGGTGTCGGGGTTGACGCCGGTGGCGCCGCCCACGGTCTCGCTGAGCTCGCCCAGCGGGAGCTGCTCGACCCGGGTGACGATCGCGCCGTTGCCGGCACCGTCGTCGTCGTCGGTCTCGGGGTCGGTCAACGTGCCGCCGGTCGGCGTGAACGGCGGCTCCTCGTCGGGCGCCTTCTCGCCGCCGTCCTTGGTGCCGTCGGTGCCCTTGGTCTTGGTGCCGTCGGTGCGGCTGGGCTCACGGGCGCTGCTGCCACCGGGCAGCTCGACGCAGTCGCAGCCGAGCTTGGTGACCGCGGAGCCGGAGCCCGGGCGGTTCACGGCGGTCTGCGTCGGGCTGGTGCGGCTGCGGCCCAGGGCCGAGATCGGCATCGCGTCGCTGAGGTCGTCGGGGCAGTCGCAGGGGGCGCCGGCGGGGGTCGCGGTCACGACCCCGGTCGCGTTGACGTCGATGCGACGCAGCAGCTCGAGGGAGTCCTCGGCAACCGGCTTGGCCAGCACCGGAAGGTCGTTGAACAGCTGGGTGAGCCCGGTGCGCTGGAGGTCGGTGAAGGCGCGCAGCTCGTCGAGCGTGACCGAGCCGGCGGCAGCGCCGTCGAGCATCGCGTCGGCGCCGGCCTTGCTGGCCTGGTCCATGCGCTGCAGCAGCGCGACGATCTGGTCGGAGGTCATCGTGGCGGCGCCGCGCTCGAGCTCCTCGAGACGCTCGGCCGCGAACGCGAGCTGCAGGCGTGCCTCGGCGAGCTCGTCGGTGGCGAGCATGAGCCGGGTCTGCTCGGTCAGCGTCTTGAGGCCGTACAGCGCGTCGCCGGGGATCGCTTCCTGGGCCGCCATCGCCATGCCGGCGGTGCCGAGCATCGAGGATGCGGTCATCGTGGCCACCGCCACGCGGGCGGAGCTGCGCAGGTTCGAGGTGCGGGCGAGCCAGACGGCCCGGGTGCGCTCGACCAGCGTCGCCTCGGGTGCGATGCTCTCGATGAGCTCGGCGCGCAGGGCGTTGCGGAAGTCGGCGCTCGGCGCGAGGACGTCGCTCTCGTCGCGGACGGTCTCGGCGAGGCTCAGCAGAGCGATCAGGGAGCTCGGGGCGGCGTTGCGGTCGGCGGTCCCGTCCAGCAGGGCAGCGAGCTGCTCGATGGCGTCGGTCTCGTTCACAGCACACCTCCTTCGTGGGGCACGGGTGCACACCAGACAGAACGAGCCGGGTGTCGCGCGGTGACGCGGGTGTGCGCAGCGACAATCGGGGTGTGCGCGCAGCGTCCGCGGAACGTCACAGCGCCACCATCCGCAGCAGCGTCAACATGCCCGACAGGCCCAGGGTGGCGATCTCGGCGAGGCCGGGGACGCTCTTGACCTCCTCGGCGAGGGCGCGCAGGGCGCGGTACTGCAGCGCCTTGGTCGCGCCGACGGTGCGGCCCATGATCTCGGCCGTCTCGGACACGCTGCGGTCGTGCACGAACCGCAGCTCGATCACCTCGCGGTGCTCGTCCTTGAGGTTCTCGAGCGCTCCGCCGAGAGCACGCGCCATGTCACGGCCGACGGCCACCCGCTCGGGGTTGTCACCGACGCCCGGTGAGGCGTCCTCAGGGGTCTCGTCGACCGACCGCTCGAGGCGGAAGCGCGCCGACTTGAAGTGGTCGTGGACCCGGTTGCGCGCGATCGTCATGATCCAGGCGCCGAGGTCCACACCCTGCCACTGGAACGTCGAAAGGCGCCGGAAAGCCCGCAGGAACACGTCGGAGGTCAGGTCCTCAGCGGTCTGACGGTGACCGACGCGGCGGTAGATGTAGCCGAAGGTCTGGTCCACGTAGCGGTCGTACAGCTGCGCGAACGCCTCACCGTCGCCCGCCTGCGCTCGATCGACGAGCGTGACCAGGGCGGGGTCGACCGATTCGGTGACGGTCATCCGCGCGCCTGCAGCAGCTGGATGGTGGTGGCACCGAGGAGGATGAGCAGGAGCAGCACGAGGCCGATGGATGTGCCGTTGCGCATCATCGCTCCTCTCTGTGGGTGCTGCTGTCTCGACGTGACGGACGGACCGGCGAGGTCGTCGGTCCCTGTCGGCCGAGCGTACGCAGCCCTCGGTGACGCCTTGATGGC
The DNA here is from genome assembly GCA_041579655.1 of Nitriliruptoraceae bacterium. Classification (GTDB taxonomy): domain Bacteria; phylum Actinomycetota; class Nitriliruptoria; order Nitriliruptorales; family Nitriliruptoraceae; genus JBFGFG01. Next base: position 4,346 of record JBFGFG010000043.1, on the reverse strand, counting down.
CGTAACTGAGGGTTTCGACGCCCAGATGTACTAGTCCTGTCTTGACCATACATCGGTCGTTTGTCCGCGTCCCTTGAGAGCTCACCGAACGCGCGCACTGCGCCACACAGCGGAGTCGGACCGTTCGGTCACCGAACGCGGCCGTCCGGGCACCGCGCGGATCAGCGTGCGGGACCGATGGTGGGTTGGTTCGCGTCACCCTCGAGCGAGGGCGCCTCGCTCACCACGTCCGGCCGTCCGAGCACGTCCTCCGCCGGCTCGCCGGCGAGCAGGGCGAGGCACTTCTGGCGCTCCTGGCGGAGGTAGCCCACCAGCGCTGCGCGGTCATCGAGGTAGCGCCGGCAGTCGAGCTCGAGCGTGATCGCGCCGGTGAACCCGGCGGCCGTCACCGCCCCGAGGAAGCCGGCCAGCGGCAGCAGCCCGTGCCCTAGCGGCGCGTGGCTGTCGCGCCCCTGCCCCCGGTAGTCCGACACGTGCAGGTGCGAGGCGTTGCCGGCCAGCGTGTGCCACGCGTCGACGATGTCGACGTCGGACACGCCGAAGTGCGAGGTGTCGAGCACGACGTCGCGGAACGGGGTGAGGTGCTCGGGGCGCGTGTACTTGTGGAACCGGACCGCCTGCCCGAGCACGTCGACGGGGTAGAGGTTCTCGACCCCCACCCGCGTGCCGAGCGCTGCGGCCTCCTCGTCGCCCGGGCCCTGCAGCCAGCGGTGGAAGCCGGTCTGCCACCGGAACGGCGGGTGGACGATCATCAGCTCCGCGCCGACCGCGCCGGCGAGCTCGATGGAGCGGCGGGCCTTCTCGACGAGGTCGGTGCCGAACACGCGACGGGTCACGAGCAGGAACGGGCCGTGCACGACGTCGATCGGCAGGCCGACCTGCTCGGCCGCGGCTGCCACCGGTCCGGGACGCTGCGTGCCGACGTCCTGGGTGACCATCAGCTCGGCACCGTCATACCCGGCGTCGGCGATGACCTGCAGCGCCCACGACAGGTCCCGGGAGAACAGGGGGCCGGTGGACGCCAGGATGCGTGGGGTGGACATGCGCGGGAGCCTACGCCGCCACCAACTGTTGCCCCGCCCCCGATCTCCCGGGGCGCCGGTGCTGTGGGGCAGCCGGCCCGCGGCCCCCTCCTCCGCCGCCGCCCCCGGGGTGACGCCATGCGCGTAGCCTCTGCACCGGCTCGCGACCGTGGGCTCGGGCACCTGCGGCCGGCTGGCCGCTCCCGCCCGCACGCGCCAGTCCGGAGGCCCCGTGGACCGCAGCAGCGACGCGACGACCACGCTCGACAGCCCCGCGGCACGGCTGCGCATCACGGCTGCGCGACGGGCCGACCACCCGGCGCTGCGCTGGCAGGACCGGGTCGTGACCTACGGCGAGCTCGACGCACGCGTGGACGCCGGCACCGCCGTGCTCGCGGACCTCGGTGTGGGCCCGGGCGACCGGGTCGTGGTGGCGCTGGGCAACGCGCCCGCGTTCGTCGAGGCCTGGTACGCGGTGCTGCGGCTCGGGGCCGTCGCCGTGCCGGCGGCGCACGTGCTCGCGCCGGACGAGCTGCGCCACATCGTGCACGACTCCGGGGCCGTCGTCGCCATCGTCGCGCCGGGCGTCGCGGAGGGCCTCGCCACCAACCGCGGCGTGCTGCCTGCGCTGCGCACGGTCGTCTCGGCCGGCGGTGACGCCAGCGCGGCTGACGGCCGATGGTCCGACCTGCTCGCCGAGGGCGGCACGCCCGTCGAGAACGAGCGCGGCCTCGACGAGCTCGCGGCGCTGGTCTACACCTCCGGCACCACGGGACGCCCGCGCGGCGCGATGCTGACCAACCGCAACCTCGTCGTGAACCAGGACCAGTCGCTGGCCGGCCGGCACCGCCTCGAGGAGGACGACGTCGTCCTGCTGGTGCTGCCGCTGTTCCACGTGTACGGGCTGAACGTCGGGCTCGGGCCGGCGGTCACGGTGGGCTGCACGATCGTGCTGCAGGAGCGGTTCGACGCGGTCACCACGGCGGACCTCATCGCGGACACGCAGGTGTCGGTGGTGCTCGGCGCGCCGCCGATGTACGTCGCATGGGGCCAGCACCCTCCCATCGGCAAGCTCGGCAGCGTCCGGCTGTGCGCGTCCGGCGCGGCGCCGTTGCCGCGCGCCGCTGCCGAGACGTTCGTGCGCACGACGGGTCTCACGATCCGCGAGGGGTACGGGCTGACCGAAGCGTCGCCGTCGGTGACGTCCAGCGCGCTGCACGACGAGGTGCGCATGGGATCGGTGGGCGTGCCGCTGCCAGGCGTGGAGGTGCGGCTGGTCGACGACGGCGAGGACGTGGAGGTCGGGGATCCGGGCGAGGTGTGGGTCCGCGGCGAGAACGTGTTCGCCGGCTACTGGCAGGACGACGAGGCCACGGCCCGCTCGCTGACCGAGGACGGCTGGCTGCGCACCGGCGACGTCGGCGTGTGGGACGAGGACGGGTGGCTCTACCTGGTCGACCGCCACACGGACCTGATCATCGTGAGCGGATTCAACGTCTACCCCCGCGAGGTCGAGCGCGTGCTGCGCCAGCACCCCTCGGTCGCGGACGTGGCCGTCATCGGCGTGCCGCATCCGGCCACGGGTGAGTCGATCGTGGCGTTCGTGGTCCGGGACGGCGACGCCGAGCTGCTCGAGGACGAGCTCGACACCTTCTGTCGCGCGGGCCTGGCTCGTTACAAGTGCCCCTCGTCGATCCGCGTCGTGGCCGAGCTGCCCCGCACCGTGACCGGCAAGGTCCGTCGCGCTGACCTGCGGCTCGGCTGAGCGATGGCAACCCTCGCGGCGTTCGTCGCCACCGTCGTCGGCGGCGTGTTCGCCGTCGCCCTGCTGCAGCGCTTCGCGGCGCGCGGCCGCACGCCTGCCTCGCTGTGGTGGGGGCTGTCGCTGGCCCAGTTCGCGGTCGCGTCCGCCGCGCTGCTGGCAGGCCAGCTCCTCGGCTGGGGCGGCGCGGTGTTCCGCGTGTTCTACCTGTTCGGTGCGGTGACGAACGTGCTGTGGCTGGCGCTGGGGACGATCGCGATCAACGCGCGGCGCCGCGGCGTCACGCTCACCCTCGGTGTCGTGCTGCTGATCACCGCAGGTCTGTGTGCCTGGGGGGCCGTCGCCGGCGAGCAGCAGCTGTGGCTGCCGAGCGTGGTGCTCTCGCTCGCGCTGGCCGCCTGCTGCCTGCTGCCGAGCGCCGCCCTGACCGCCCGCACCGCCGCTGTGGTTGTGGTCGCGTTCACGGCGCTGGCCGCCGTGCGTGTGCTGGGCGCAGAGATGGTCACGGCGATCCCCGCCACCGGTCTCCCCGAAGGGCGTGAGCTGTTCGGGCTGCAGGTTCGTGGCCTGGCCGTGGCCGGCAACGCGGTCGGCTCGGTCGTCGTGATCCTCGGCGCTCTGGCGTCGAGCGCGCACGTGGTGTGGAAGCGTCCGGACCGCGAGGCCGACGTGCTGCTGACCGGCGTGAACGTGAGCGACCGCTCGTGGTTCGCCGCGACCGCCGAGTGGCTGTTCGCGGGCCGCCGCAACGCTCCGAAGGCCGGCAACGTCGTCCGCGGCAACCTGCTGATCGCGCTCGGCGTGCTGCTCGCGGCCGGCAGCGCGCTGTTCGCGTACGTCTCCGAGGTGCTGGGTGCGATCATCGGCGTGACGCTCGCCGACGCCGAGACCACCGGCCACGCGATCGGCCTCGCCATCGGCGTGGTGGTGATGTACGCGGGCTTCCGTCGCACGCTCGCTCCTGTCGAGACGCCGCTGCGAGCCACGGGACCACCCACACCGGTGGACGCCACGTGAGGCTGCGTCTCGGGCGACGTCCTGAGCCGCGCACCGTCACCGTCTACACCCGCGCCGGCTGCGGGCTCTGCCGCAAGGCCGAGGCCATCGTCGAGCGCGAGGCCCGCGACCACATCGTGGTGCGCGTGGACATCGACGCCGATCCCGACGTGCAGCTCGCGTACAACATCCGCGTCCCGGTCATCGCGGTCGACGGCGTGGAGATCGCCGAGGCCGGCCTCGCCCCGGGCGTGCTCCGAGCGGCCCTGCGCCAGCGCTGAGCGCCCACGGGCGACGCCTGCCGGCTCGAACGGCCCCGCCGACGGCACCCGCCGGCACCCATTGACCCGAACGGCCCCGCCGACGGCACCCGCCGGAGCCCACCGACGGCGCGACGGCGCGCCGGAGCCCCCGGGCCGCTCGGTGTGAGCGGGGGTCGGGGTGTCCGGTGCGGGGTCATGGTCGGCCGCCGGTGTCGTGTGGCGGTGGTTTCGCGGCGGGTCCGCGGGGCCAGGTGGTGATGGTCTGCCCACCGGGTGAGGTCCAGTCCATCCGCCGTGTTGCGG
>JBFGFG010000042.1:0-11811 GCA_041579655.1 Nitriliruptoraceae bacterium | reverse complement strand
GTGTACGCGGTGGCCGGTCAAGCGCTGGCCCGGTTCGGGGCGCTGTCACCGGACGCCGCCCGACGGCGCAGCATCGCCCTGCTGGTCGTCGGCGGGCTCGCCGCGCCGGTGGTCGCCGCAGCGACGACGTTGCTGCTGCCGCTGGCCGACGGGACGCTCGCGCCGAGCCGCCTCGCCGAGGCTCTGACGGTGCGCACGCTCGGCGAGGCGACCGGGGTCGCGAGCACTGCGGTCACGGTCACGGTCGCGCTGGTGCGGCGTCGACGCGGCGGACGGTGGTGGGCGCTGCCCGACACCTCGGTGGCCGCGAGCCTCGCGATGGCCGTCGTCCCGGCCGCGGTGGTGCTCGGCGTGGCGACGCTCACCGGGGAGCTGCTGCCGTACACCGCCGTGCTGTTCGTCCCCGTGCTCGCGATCTCGATGGCCCGCGGCGTGAGCGCCATCGCGCTGTCGGCCCCGCTGCTCGCGCTGAGCGTGATCGGCCCGGCGGCGGGGCGCGGCACCGAGCAGATGCAGCTCCAGCTGATGCTGCTGCTGCTGCTGGCCATCGGCCTGTGTGCGGGGCTCGTCACCGAGCAGCGCACCAACCTCGCGATGCGGCTCTCCGAGCGGCAGCGCCACCTCGACACCGCGCAGCTGCAGGCCGGCGCAGGGTCGTTCACCTGGAACGTGCCCGACGACGAGGTCACCTGGTCCGAGGGGCTGTACGCCCTGTTCGGCGTGGAACCGCAGCCGATCCGACGCGGCCAGTACCTCGACCACGTCCACCCCGCCGACCGAGGGCGGGTTGCGAGGGAGCTGCTGGACGCGCTGCACACCGCGGGCTCGATGGTGACGACCTACCGGGTGCTGCGCACCGACGGTGCGGAGCTGACCATCCGCGCCCATGTGGAGGCCCGCACCTTCGACGGCCGCGTCGTCGAGCTGACGGGTAGCTGCTTCGACATCAGCGCCGAGGACCGCACGCGCGCCCATCTCAAGCAGGCGGTCGAGCGCGAACGCGAGGCGACCGCGTCCCGCCAGCTCGCCGACGACGTCGTCACCCGGACCAACCGGATCAAGAACGCCCTGCTCGTGGCCGTCTCCCACGAGGTCCGCACCCCGCTGACGATCATCCGGGGTGTCGGCGAGACACTGATGCGCCCAGAGCTCGCCGACACCCGGCTCGGCGACCACGACCGCTCGCTGCTGAGCCTCGATCGTCATGCGCGACGGCTCGAGTCGGTGCTGCTCGACCTCATGGACGTCGATCGCGTCGCCCGAGGGATCCTGGTCCCGACGCCGCGCCCCACGGACCTGCGCACCCTCGTGGCGGACGTCCTCGAGCCGCTGCAGCTGCCGGTCGAGTTCAGCATCGACGTGCCACCCGGCGAGATCGACCTCGACTCGAGGCTCGTGGGTCGCATCCTCGAGCACCTGACCGCCAACGCGGCACGCCACACGCCGGAGGGTGGCCGCGTCGGCATCCGGGCCCACCTCGCAGGAGACCTGCTCCAGCTGTGCGTCGACGATGAGGGCCCCGGCGTCCCGCCCCACGAACGCTTGCGGGTGTTCGAGGCCTTCGAGCAGACCACCATCGTGCGCCACAGCCCGGGCACCGGCGTGGGCCTGTTCCTGGTGGCGTCGTTCGCGCAGCTGCACGGCGGGTCCGCCTGGGTCACGGAGGGGCCCAACGACAGCGGCGCCACCTTCCACGCCACGATCGCCACGAGCGCGGCCGTCTCGAACGGCACGACGCAGCCGGCCTGAGCGCGCCGACGCAGCGCGCGCCGACGCAGCGCGCGGAGACGCTCGCACGGCGCTGGGACCACCCAGGCGCATCTGACGCCCGTCCATCCGGCCGGACGTGCGGACCGTGCAACACGGCGAGCCGTGGACGCGCACACCCGCGATGTGGTCATGCGCGGGCGTCCGTGCGCTGCGGGCCCCGGACAGCGCGCAGGCGGACCCGGACGGCCCGAACCGCGCCCCAGCGTCGCTCTGTGCGCAGAGGTGGCCGCCCGCCGTTGGGGCATCGCCGTCCATGTGGACGATGACAGCCATGACATCACACGTAGGCGCTCAACGCCGTGTGTGAGAGGGTGGGCTCATCCCCCCACCAGGAGCAACGCATGCGCAGAGCACCCACCCGCCCCACCATCCGCCGGAGCGTGATCAGCGCGCTCACGCTCGGGCTGTTCGCATCCATGGCGATCGCCGGCGTGCCGCCGGACGTCGCTGACGACCAGGCCCAGCGCGACGCGTGCCACGCCAAGGCAGAGGCGTACCACGACCGCGCCAAGGCCGCCGCCGAGCGCGCTCGCGAGGCACGGCACGCGGCCACCGCAGCAGAGCATGACGCCCGCGCGGCTGAGCGTGAGGCCGAGGACGCACAGCTCGCGGCGGACCTGGCGCGCGAAGCCTGGGAGGCGAGCGGCGACCCCGACGACCTGACCGCGTACAAGGTCGCCGTACGCGAGGCGAAGCGAGCCCACCACGTGGCCCGGAGCGCGGCACTTCGCGCTCTGAAGCTCGACCGTCAGGCGACATCGCTCGAGCGCAGAGCGGAGTTCTACAAGCAGCTCGCCAAGGATGCGCGTCACCGCTGCGCGCCCGGCCAGGTGAAGAAGAACGCCTGAGAAGGCCCCACCCGGAGGCTCGCCCGACCCGGGCGAGCCTCCGGCTTGCGTCGCCAGCGATCAGGCCAGCTCGGCGCGGCCCATGCGGCGACGGGCGGCGTTGCGCAGCGGGGTGCGGACGGCCTCCAACGCGAGGTAGTACGCCGGGAACGACAGCAGCACGAGGATCGTTGAGCTCACCAGCCCGCCGATCAGCGTGAAGCCCAGCGACTCCCAGAACGGGTCCGACAGCGCCAGCGGCAGCAGCCCGACCACCGTCGTGAGCGTGGTGGCCACGAGCGGCCGGAAGCGGCGCGTGACCGCCTCCTGGATCGCCTCGGCCGCCGTGGCGCCCTCGCGGCGTGCCCGGTTCGCCGCCTCGACCAGCAGGATGGTGTTGTTGACCGCCACGCCGATCAGGGCGATGAAGCCGACCACCACCAGGAACGACAGCGGGTTGTCCGTCGCCGTCAGGATCGTGAACACGCCCAGGAAGCTGAACGGGATCGCGAGGAAGATCAGCAGCGACTGCATCACCGAGCGGAACTGGACCGCCAGCAGCAGCAGCATCAGCCCGACGGCGATGAGGCCCACGACGCCGAGCGCCGCGAAGTCCTCCTGGTTGTCGGACTCGAAGCCGAAGTCGAACCCGAGCGCCTCGGCCGGGAGCCCGGCCGCGACGACGCGGTCCGCGAACGCCGCCTCGACGAGCTCCTGCGTCTGCTGCGTCAGCCCGGTGACCTACGTCGGGTCGTCGTACTGCGCGCGGACCTCGACGTAGCGCTCGCCGTCAGCGCGGGCGACGGCGCCGTCGGTCGACACGACGGCCTCGGTGATGGTGACGGTGTCGAGGCCCACCTCGAGCTGGGTGCCGACGAGGAACTCCTGGATCTCGGTCGCCAGCGCACGGCCTGCCTCGGCGGTGGCGTCGGTCACCTCCAGCTGCGTCGCGAACGGGAAGTCCTCGACCGGGGGGCCGTTCTCGGCCTGCGCCACGGTGATGCGGGCGCCGTCGATGCCGGCGACGCGCTGCTGGAGCTCGTCGACGAACTCCGGCGCGGTCGTCTCGCGGTCGTCGATCGCCGAGAGGTCGATGAACATCTCGATGACGCGCTCGTTGCCGCGGGTGTACTGCGCCCCGACCATGTCCTCCCCGAGCACCGCCACGATGTGCTCGTCGAGCTGGTCCGCGATCGCCTCGGCCTCCTCGAACGTCGTGCCGGCCTCGAAGTCGGCGAGCACCACCATCGCGACCGCGTCCTTGCCGGTCGGGAAGATCGAGAAGCCGAGCTGGCCGGCGAGCGTGCCGCCCAGAACGATCGCCATCACCGACAGCAGCGCGAGCGCGACGCCGACGAGGTGGCCCTTCACCCCGTTGCCCGAGGGGTACGCGGCCAGCCGGCCGGTCGCGTTGCCGAGCACGCGCATACCGGCCACGACCGGGTTGCTGCCGGACCGGTGACCGAGCAGGAACCCGCGGGCGATCATCGGGATGAACACGATGGAGAACACGAACGAGGCCAGCAGCGTCACGATCACGGTCGTGGGGATCGGACGGATGAACTCGCCGAGGATGCCGCCGATGAACAGCAGCGGCGAGAACACCACCACCGTGGTCAGCGTCCCGGACAACGACGGCGAGCCCACGCGCGCCAGCGCGGTGCGGATGACGCCCAGCCGCTCGTCGTCCTCGGTCGGGTCGGGCTCGTCCCGGTTCGCGTCGATCGACTCGGAGATGACGATCGCGTCATCGACGAGCAGACCAAGGGTCAGGATCAGGCCGAACAGCGTGATGGTGTTCAGCGAGAACCCGACGGCCCACAGCCCGGTCAGCGCGCCGAGCATCACCACGCCCATGAACCCGGCGGTCATCACCGAGACGCGCCAGCCGATCAGCAGCAGGCTCACCAGCGCGACGGCCAGCAGACCCGTGCCGAGGTTGGACGTCAGCGAGCTCAGCTGCAGGCGCACGCTGGTCGCGAAGTCGGCGGTGATCGCCGCCTCGAACCCGGGGGCCAGCGACGTGTCGTCCAGCAGGGCCTGCACGCGGTCGGAGTACTCCAGCACGTCGAGGTCGGACGCCTCGTCCTGCACGAGGCCGACGGCGACGGCGTCGCGGTACGGCCCACCCGGCTCGAGCACCACGCGCGTGAAGCGCGTCGGTGCCGTGACGGCCTCACCCGTCACGGGGTCGACCACCTCGCTGAGCAGGGCACGCGACTCGGCGACCGCGACCGCGTCGTCCGCGCCGAGCACCGTGGCAAGCTCGTCCGCCTGCGCCTGGAGCTCGGCGACCGACGCGTCGTCCGGCCCGACGACCGAGACGAGGATGTCGTACTGGCCGACGAAGCTCGCGGCCTCGACGGGCACGTAGCTCACCTGCGCCGTCGGCGGCAGGGCCACGTCGAGCGCCTCGAGGCGGGCGCTGCCGTCACCGCTGGCGGTGCCGTCGACGAACTCGACGATGACGGCGAAGCCGCCGGGGAACGCCTGGCTGCTGGTCGCCTCGACGCCCTCGACGTCGGCGAACGCCGCTGTCAGCGGCAGCACGACGTCGGCGTCGACGGCCTCTGCCGGCTGCGGCACCAGCTGGCCCTCGACCGCGTCGACGTACCCACCCTGCACGATCACGATCGGGGTGTCGATCGGCGGGAAGCCCTGCCGGTCCAGCGCAACCGCGTACGCCCACAGACCGGCGGCGACGACGGCGAGCAGCAGCAGGAACGTGATCCCGCGGTGCCGGCTCGCAGCCGTGGCGATGTCGGCGATCCGTGACCTGCCGGTCAGCTCGGACTGGGGCTCGACGCCGTCCTGCGTCGGGACGCTCGTGCTCGACATCGCAGCCTCAGCCGGTGCTGGGAGGGATCCGGCCCACGGAGCATGGCACGTCGTCAGGTGGCCCTACAACCCGGCCGTCCGCCGACGGCGTCCGCTCAGCAGCGCTCCGAGAGCGATCGCCGCGGCCGCCATGACGGCTGCGCCACCGCCCGTCGCGGCGAGCACGCCCGGCGCCTCGCCGCCACCTGCGCTCAGCGCGGCGAGGGCGTTCGCCGAGCCGAACGGCACCGACACGGGCGTCGCCCCGAGGGAGAAGCCCACGCCCTCACCGTTCTCGTAGGACATCCATGGCAGCGTGTCGGCCTCGGCCACGCCGGTGAGGCTGTAGTCGCACACACCGCCGGGGAAGATGCCCTCGAGCGCGACGAGGTCGTCCTCGCTCAGCTCGACGCCGTACGCGAAGTCACGCACGGCCACGAGCTGGCACTTGGCGACGTCGTCGGTGATCGGCATGCCCGCCTCGATGCGCGGCGAGGAGTACTCGCGGACACCGGCGACGCAGGCGTCGTAGGCGGCGCCCTCAGGGGCGTCCTGGCCGGCGCCGTTGGTGCAGCGCGGCTCGACGTTGCGGTTCTCGATGATCTTCTGCGCCAGCGGCACGTCGCGGGTGTCGGCCTCGACCTCGGCGAGCCAGCCGTCCATCGCGATGATCCCCTGCGTGGTGAAGGTCGCGTCGCCGAGCAGCGCGACCTGGCCGCGCCAACGCACGTGGTTCTCGGTGGTGCCGTGCTCACGCAGCAGCCGCTGCTCGAGCACGGTGGTGCGGTACGCGTCGTGGAACGCGCCGTCGTCGGGCCCGCGCAGGTCGATGATCGCGACCTGGTCGAGGTTGGACGCCGTGTTGGACGCCCCCGAGCGGTACAGCTGCACCAGCGCCTCGTGGTCGGCGGCGGAGCGCTCGGCCGTCGGGTTGAGGTCGATGTCGAAGCCACCGATCTCGCTGTTGACGTCGAGGAAGGCCCCGACCCCGAGCGTGCCGTTGCGCAGCGCCTCGAGGCCGTACTGGATCCCGACGTTGTCGTACGGGCGGTTGGCGAAGCCGTCCAGCGCGCGGCGGCCGAAGACGTTCACCATGTAGTCCTGCAGCGTGCAGCGCACACCGTCGGGGTTGGTGTCCTCGTCGTACACCTCGTCCTGCGGCACGCACGACCGCGTCGGCTCACCGGAGTTCGGGATCGCGCTCGTGAAGGTGATCGGGTTGGCCGGGTTGGGATGGCCGTACACGGCGCCCATGCCGGTGCCGAACGCGGCGTCCGGCGTCAGGAACCGCGGGTCGTCGGACTGCAGCCCCTCGAAGTAGCTGCGCAGCAGCACGTAGTCGATGTACTGGCCGGCGGTGGACCACGCGTCGGCGAAGGAGCAGGCCGGCAGGATCCCCTGGTAGACGCCCGGGTAGGCGTTGGCGACCTGCTGCTGCGCCAGCGCGCCGCCCGAGCAGCCGGTGCCGATCGCGTAGCGGATCGGGCCGTACATCTCGGCGAGCCGCTCCTTGGTCATGAACAGCGACTCCGCCTGCGTGGCGATGTTGCAGTTGTGACCCGCGTGGTCGAGCGCGTGGCTGATGACGGCGAAGCCGCGACCCAGCGCGTCCTTGAGCATGACGTCGGGCGCGGCGCCCATCTGGTAGCTGGTGTCGCAGGACTGGCCGTGCGTGATGACGGTCTTGTGGTTGAACTGCTCCTGCGGCTCGACGGCGGTCCAGTCGAGCTCGGGCTGGAACAGCACCGCGATCCGGTACTGGTCGCGCGCGATGACGCCGGTCTCGACGCGCACGATGAACGGGACGGTGACGCCCTCGTCGGTGGTGGCGGTCGCGATGAACTCGGGGTTCGTGGACTCGGTGTAGTCCTGGAACGTGCCTGCGGCGCGGTCGACGTACTTCAGCTCGTACGTCGCCTCGCGGGCGCAGTCGCCGAGCTCGCCGTCGTCGCAGCGCCACGGCTGGAGCTGCGGCCCTGAGGTGACCGGCCCGGTCTGCGGGTGGTTGTCGACGCGCAGCCGCGCGCCCCGGCCGTCCTCGAGCTCGACCGTGACGATGTTCGTGCCCAACGAGAGGCCGTCGACGAGCCCGATGATGCGGCCCTCGTAGGCGGGACGCGCGACGAACGCGTCCGTCACGTCACGCCCCTCGACCTCGACGCTCATCTGCGCGGGGTCGGCTCCAGCGGGGAGCGTGACCTCCAGCAGGACGTCGCCACCCATCACCGTGTCCGCACGACCGGACAGCGAGAAGATCTCGACCACGTCCGCCGCGAACGCGGGCGAGCCCCCCAGCGGCAGCACGACGCTGGCGAGCAGGGACGCCATCAGCGCGGAGAACAGCAGGCGAGAGGAACGGATGGATGCGAGGCGCACGGGAAGCTCCGGTGGGTGGGGCCGTCCTGCGTGCTTCGACGACGCTCCCGCCGACCCCTGCCCACCGGAGGTGACCCGCCGCCACCGTGCGTCACGCGGGGCACCGCTGGCTGGTGACTTGCCTCAGCGCAGCCCGATGCGCTCGTCGTACGCCTTGCGGGCGACCGAGTCCAGGGCGTGCAGCATCGAGCCGGCCGGCAGCAGCGCCCGCTGGACCCGCACCTGCACGAAGCGCGGCAACGGCCGCGTCAGCGCGGCCACGACCCCGATCGGGCGGGGCACGTACACCTTCAGACGCGGCGAGCGCAGCACGTGCACGATGGCGTCGGCGACGTCGGACGGCGACACCTTCGGCACCAGGCGCATGCCGCCGGTCCCGGCCGTGAGCTCGGTGTCCACGAACGACGGCAGCACCGCGCTGACGTCGATGCCCGCCTCACGCAGCTCCTCGGCGAGCGACAGCGTGAACCCCAGCGCCCCCCACTTGCTCGCGTGGTAGGTCGCCATGCCGGCGACCGCGGACTCGCCGGCGACCGACGCGATGTTGATGATGTGCCCGTGGTGCCGGGGCGACATGCGCTGCACCGCCAGCTTCGAGCCGGTGATCACGCCGAGCACGTTGACGTCCAGCGTGCGCTTCGTGACCTCGATCGGCTCGAGGTCGATGCGCCCCACCGGCATGATCCCCGCGTTGTTGACGATGGCGTCCAGCGGCCCGAGCTCGCGCTCGACGCGGTCGAGGAAGTCCGTGAACGACAGCTCGTCGGTGACGTCCACCCGCCCGGTCACAACCCCGTCCGGCAGCTCGGCAGCGGCCGCCTTCAGCGCCACCTCGTCGATGTCGCACAGCCCGAGCCGTGCGCCCTGCGCCAGCAACGCCCGTGCGGTGGCGAGACCGATGCCTCGAGCCGCACCCGTGATGACGATGACCTTGCCCCTGATGACGCGCGCCACGCTGCCTCCGCTGTGGTGGGTGCGCGCACGAACCTAGGGGGCGGCTGCGACACGTGCGCCGACTGCCCGGGCGGACCGTGCGAACCGCCGCGACGCCGGGTGTCCGGACCGCCGCGCTACGCGCCGACGGCGTGCGCACCACCGTCGACGTGGACGATCTCGCCGCTCACCGCCGGCAGCCAGTCGCTGAACAGCGCGCACACGGTCCTCGCGACCGGCTCCGGGTCGGTGACGTCCCAGCCGAGCGGCGCCCGTGTGCTCCACACCTCCTCGAAGGTGTCGAAGCCCTCGATGTGCGTCGCGGCCATCGTGCGGATCGGACCGGCGGCGACCAGGTTCACGCGCGTCCCCTGCGGACCGAGCTCGCGGGCGAGGTAGCGGGCAGCCGACTCGAGCCCGGCCTTCGCCACGCCCATCCAGTCGTAGCTGGGCCACGCGACGGTGGCGTCGAAGTCCAGCGCGACCACCGACGCACCCGACGGCCCCGCCTCGGCCAGCAGCGGCGCGAGCCCGCCGGCCAGCGCCGGCAGCGAGTACGTCGACACCTGCAGCGCGGTCGCGACGTCGGCCCACGGCGCGTCGAGGAAGCCGCCGCCGAGGCACGACTCGGGCGCGTACGCCACCGCGTGCAGCAGCCCGTCCACCGCACCCCAGCGCTCGTCGAGCGTCTTGCGCAGCGCGTCGATGTCGGCCGGGTCGGTGACGTCGAGCTCCAGCACGTCCACGGGCTGCGGCAGCCGCTTCGCGGTGCGCTCGGTGAGGCGCCTGGCGCGCCCGAAGCCGGTCAGCACCACCTCGGCGCCCTGCTCCTGGGCGAGCCGCGCGACGTGGAACGCGATGGATCGGGGGTCGAGGACCCCCGTGATGACGAGACGCTTGCCGTCGAGCAGCATGGTGCGCTCCTGGGTGGTGTGCGGATGGTTGGTGGTGTGCGGCCGGTCAGGGCTGCGGGGTGCGGACGGCGACCATCGCCATCGCGACCTCGCCGTCGTGGCTGAGCGAGACGGCGATCGGTGCGGGCTCGCCGTGCACGTGCAGCACCGGCGCGCCGTCGCTGCCGCTGCGCACCTCGACGTCGGTCCACGCGAGCGACGGTCGGCCCAGCAGCTTCACGACGGCCTCCTTGGCCGCGAACCGGGCGGCGAGCCGACGCATCGCCTCGGGCGAGTCGTGCGCGACGTGGTCGCGCACGGCGTCAGCGCGCTCGGCGTCGGTGAACAGCACGACGGCCGCGCTGGGCCGGCGGCGCAGCAGCGCCGCGACGCGCTCGACGCGCACCACGTCACAGCCGACGCGCACGCCCGCGAGCGTCGGCGTCGTGACGACGTCGGACAGCTCGGTCGGTAGCAGCGTCGTGGTCACGCGGCACCTCCGACGGGCGCGAGGTGATCGGCCCCCGGGCGTCCCGACAGCTGCACGAGCTCGGCGTGCAGGGCCTCGTTCCACGCGCGACGCGCGATGGGGCCGGACGCCGGGGGTGCCATCGGCTCCCCGATGCGGATGCGGACCGGGACGGCGGGGCGCAGCTGCGGCCGGGCGTCCACGGGCCACGCGGCGTTGCCCCCGGTGACCCCCGCGGGCACCACCGGCACACCGGTCGCGGCGGCGAGGCGCGCCACACCGCTGCGTGGACGGTGCACCCGCCCGCTGCGGCTGCGGCTGCCCTCCGGGTAGACCACCACCGCGGCCCCCGCGCGCAGCTGCTCGGCCAGCTCGTCGAGCAGCCCGGCGTCCCCGGTCCCGCGCTCCACGGGCAGCAGCCCGATCCGGGGCAGGAACGCACCGATCACCGGCGTCGACGCGAGCCCGGCCGAGCCGAGGAACAGCAGCGGCCGTCGCACCGCCGCCCCGAGCGCGAGCGAGTCCGCGTGCGAGGTGTGGCTCGCGGCGATCAGCACGCCGCCGGTCGCCGGCACGTGCTCGGTGCCGGCCGCGTCCAGCGACAGCCAGCTGCGCAGCCCCACGCGCGCGCCGGCGCGAACGGCGCGCGCCGCCAGCTCCAGGGCGGCCTCGCCGAGCTCGGTGCGCGGGGTGCGGTCCAGCTCCATCGCGGCGCTCACTGGGGAAGGTTGTCGTGGACGAACCCGCGGGCGCGGGCGGGCCGCCGCGCGGCGAGCAGCCCGATCAGCGCGCGACGCGTGTCGGCAGGGTCGATGATCTCGTCAACGCTGCCGCGGTCGGCAGCGAGCGTCACGTCCATCGCCTCGCGGCGGTAGCTCTCGATGAGCTCCTCGCGGCGCTCGGGCTCGGCCTCGATCTGGCGGCGGAAGATGATGTCCGCCGCGCCCTCGGCCCCCATCACGGCGAGCTCGGCGCCCGGCCACGCCAGCACAGCGTCCGCCCCGATCGAGCGCGAGTTCATCACGATGTACGCGCCGCCGAACGCCTTGCGCAGCACCACGGTGATGCGTGGCACGGTCGCGTTGGTGTAGGCGTGCAGCAGCTTGGCACCCTTGCGGATCACGCCCGAGAGCTCCTGCGCGCTGCCCGGCAGGAACCCGGGCACGTCCACGAGGCTGACCACGGGGATGCCGAAGGCGTCGAGGAAGCGCACGAAGCGCGCGGCCTTCTCGGACGCGGTCGCGTCGAGGCAGCCGGCGAGCCACGCGGCCTGGTTGGCGACGATGCCGACGGTGTGCCCGTCGAGGCGCGCGAAGCCGATCACGACGTTGCGCGCCCAGTCCTTCTGCACCTCGAGGAAGCGGCCGCCGTCCACGATGCCGGCGATGACGTCGCGCACGTCGTACGGCTGGCTGCCGTCGAGCGGCACGAGGCTGGCGAGGTCGCACGGCGCCGGGTCCTGCGCCGCCACCACCGGCGGCAGCTCGTCGCAGGACGAGGGCAGGTAACCGAGCAGCTCGGCGGTGAGGTCCAGCGCCTGCTGCTCGGTCTGCACGGTGAAGTGGGCGGCGCCCGAGCGCGTGCCGTGGACCTCGGGGCCGCCGAGGTCGCGGCCGCTGACGTCCTCGCCGGTGACCGCCTTCACCACGCGCGGACCGGTGAGGAACATCGTCGCGTGGTCGGCCATCACCACGAAGTCCATCAGCGCCGGCGAGTACACCGCGCC
>JBFGFG010000041.1:0-11868 GCA_041579655.1 Nitriliruptoraceae bacterium | reverse complement strand
GATCGTCGGCCACGACCACTACAACGTGGCCACGGCGACGCAGCGGATCCTGCAGCGCTACAAGGACCTGCAGGACATCATCGCCATCCTCGGGCTCGACGAGCTCTCCGAGGAGGACAAGATCACCGTCTCCCGCGCTCGCAAGGCACGTCAGTTCTTCTCGCAGAACTTCAACGTCGCCAAGCAGTTCACGGGCCAGGACGGCACGTACGTCGAGGTCAAGGACACCGTCGAGAGCTTCAAGGCCCTCATCAACGGTGACCTCGACCACATCCCGGAGCAGGCGTTCTCGTACGTCGCCGGCGTGGACGACGTCCTGCGCAAGGCCTCCAAGCTCAACGACTGACAGGTCGGGCCCGCCCACGCGGCGGGCCCCCTGCCAGCCACCCCTGACAGCCACGTCCCACGTCACCAGAGGAGCCAGCATGGCGACCTTCACCGTCGACGTCGTCTCCGCCGAGCGCAAGCTGTTCTCGGCTGAGGCCACGGGCCTGTTCGTGACGACCACGATGGGCTCGCTCGGCATCCTGCCCGGGCACCAGCCGGTGCTCGCGGGCCTCGACATCGCCGAGATGCACCTCGACCTCGTGGACGGCACGCGCGAGCACATCGCCGTGCACCGCGGCTACGTCTACTACTCGGGCGGCGACACCGCGGTCATCCTCGCGGACACCGCCGAGCTGAGCCACGAGATCGACGTCGTCAAGGAGCGCAAGCAGCTCATCCAGCTCGAGGAGATGCAGGCCAAGGGCACCCCGGTCGACATCGACCTGCCCGCGATGCTGCGCATGACCGAGGCCCGGATCAAGACCGTCGAGAAGGCCAACGGCAGCTGAGGCTGACCGGCCGGCCACGAGCGCCCACAAGGAGACGGATGCCCTCGCGGCATCCGTTGTCCGTTTCGTCCGCCGTGGTGGGCTACGGGTCCGTAGGCTCTCTGGTGCAGGCACGCGACCCTCGGAGATGTGATGCGTTGGCGTGCCCATGGGCTGGCGGCTCTGGCCGCGGTCGGGGTGCTGCTCGTCACGCCCGTGGCCGCGTCAGCACAGGCAGCGGCGGCCGCTGACCCGATCAGCGAGTCCCAGCGGGAGTGGCTCGACGAGCACGGCCCGCTGAGGATCGGCTGGCCGCAGTTCCCGCCGCTTGCGATGGCCGGTCCCGACGGGGATGCGCAGGGCTACGGCGTGGACGTCTGGGAGCTCGCGTCGTTGAAGGCGGGCGTCGAGGTCGAGCACGTCATCATCGGAAGCCTCGCCGCGGCCGTCGCCGCGTTGCGCGACGGGTCCATCGACGTGCTCGGTGGGTCCGGTCCGCGCGAGGACCTCGCTGACGGCATCTCGCACAGCGAGCCGTTCGCGTGGGCACCGACCGGCGTCGCCGTGCTGCTCGACCGCGTCAGCGGACTCACGACCGATCTGACCGGGGCCACGGTCACCACGGTGCCCGGCTCACCCCTCGAGGCGCGGATGGCCGAGCGCTTCCCGGCCGCCAGCTACGTGCCGTACCCGGACACGCTCGCGGCCCTGTCGGCCGTCGATGCGGGTGACGTCGACGCGTTCTACGGGCCGTACGCCATGATCGGGTTCATGGCGATCAACAACGACCTGCAGCTGGTTCCGTACGGCGAGGCCGGCAGTGACATCGTCCCGATCAGCTCCTCCGCGCCGATCGACGGCCCGGCTGCGGCCATCGTCGACACCTTGCGCTCGCAGCTCACCGACGCCGAGCTCAGCCTCACCCACGTCCGATGGACCGGGATCGACCTGTCGGACCCCGACGACGTGCCCGCGCCACGGTGGCTCCTGCCGTTCGTGCTGGCTGTGCTGGTCGTTGTGGTGCTGGCCTTCGCCTTCGTGGTGGTGCTTCGGGGTCGAGTCCGCACCGCGACGCTCGAGCTGCGTGAGCTGAACGCCGAGCTCGAGGGCCGCGTCGGGAGGCGCACCACCGAGCTGCACGACGCGGCCGTGCAGCTGCGCCGTTCGAACGCAGCGCTGAAGCGGTTCGCGTCCACGGCTGCCCACGACCTCAAGAGCCCGGTCACCGCCATCGCCGGGCTCGCCACGCTGCTGCACCGCTTCGACCTGCCGAAGGAGGAGCGCGACGACCTCGCCGAACGCGTGGGGCAGTCAGCGATGCGGCTTGGTGGGATGGTCGACGCGATGCTCGAGGACGCTGTGGCAGCCGGCGCGCACAGCGGCGGTGTCACCGGCGATGCCTTCGCCCAGTGGGTCCGTGAGGTGACAGACCCCGAGGTGCACATCGTCGGCGGCGCGATCGAGATCGACGTCCAGGGGGGGCACCGCCTGCTCGAGGCCGACGTGGAGGTGCTGCGTCGTTGCGCCGTGAACCTCGTCAGCAACGCCGCCAAGTACGCGGTCAACGAGACCGGCATGAAGATCACGGTCCGGCTCCACCGCGTCGGCGGCACGTACGAGCTGTCCGTCGAGGACAACGGTCCGGGCATCCCACAGCCGCTGTGGGCGCAGGTGTTCGACCACGGTTCGCGTCTCGTGCACGACAGCCGTGGGTTCGGGCTGGGCCTGTCCGCGATCCGTGACCTGGTGCAGGGCGCCGGTGGCTCGATCCGGCTCGGCGACTCCGAGACGCTCGGCGGCGCGGCGTTCACCGCCGTGCTGCCGGTCGTGCCGCTCGCCGAGGCAGCCGATGACGCGCTCGCTGCCCTGCTCGGCACGGACGCCGAGGTCAGCTGAGCCGGGCGACATCGCCGCTACCGTCTGGGTGATGCAGACCGCCCCCCCGACGACAGCCACGGACGAGTTCGTCGTCCGTGCCGCAGGCCCCCTCCGCGGGTCCGTGGTCATCCACGGTGCGAAGAACTCCGCCCTGAAGCTGATGGGCGCGACCATCCTGGCTGGCGGCGTGTCGCGGCTGCGCAACGTGCCGGACATCGCCGACGTGCCCGTGATGGCCGAGCTGCTGCGCAGCATCGGCGCAGTCGTCGAGCTCGACGGCCCCGGTGGCACCTGCGTGATCGACACCTCGGGCGAGCTCGACCCCCGTCCGGACGCTGACGCGGTGCGGGCCATCCGCGCCTCGATCTCGACGTTGGGCGCGATGGTGGGTCGCTGCCGCCGTGCGGAGCTCGTGCTGCCCGGTGGCGACGCCATCGGGGCCCGCAGCATCGAGCTGCACCTGCAGGGCCTGACGGCGATGGGCGCCGAGGTCCGCTGGGAGGGGGAGCGGGTCATCGTGGAGGCGCCTCGGCTGCACGGGGCCCACGTCCGGCTCGACTTCCCGTCCGTGGGTGCCACCGAGAACGTGCTGCTCGCCGCCGTGCTGGCGGACGGTCGCACCACGATCGAGAACGCGGCCCGCGAGCCCGAGGTCCAGGACATCTGCCGCATGCTGCGCCAGATGGGCGCGCGCATCACCGGCGTCGGCGAGCAGACGCTCGTGATCGACGGCGTGGCCGAGCTGCGACCGGCCGAGTGGTCCACGTGCCCCGACCGCATCGAGGCGGGCACCTTCGCCGTCGCCGCGGCCGTCACCGGCGGCGAGGTGCTGCTGGAACGGGTCCGCCCGCGCGATCTCGGCATCCCGCTCGAGAAGCTGCGGGCCATGGGCGTCGAGGTCGACCGTGCGGGCGGGGGGCTGCACGTCGCCGCGCCACGCGCGCTGCGTCCCACCACCATCGCGACGCTGCCGTACCCGGGGTTCCCCACCGACCTGCAGCCGCAGTTCCTCGTGGCCCTGTCGCAGGCCGTCGGGGTGGGACGCATCACCGAGAACGTGTTCGAGGCACGCTTCGCGTTCGTGAAGGAGCTGCACCGAATGGGCGCAGACATCGCCGTGGACGGCCACCACGCCGTCACGCGTGGCCCGTCGCGGCTGCACGGCGCGACGCTGAGCGGGCTGGACGTGCGCGCCGGTGCTGCCGGGGTGCTGGCCGGGCTGGTGGCGCAGGGCGAGACGGTCGTCCAGGACGTGCACCACGTCGACCGCGGCTACGCCGGCTTCGTCGAGCGCATGCGCTCGATCGGCGCGGACCTCACCCGCCGACAGCGGAGCGACTGAGTGCACACCGCGCGACGAGCCACCGCGGCCGCGCTGCTGGCCGTGGCCACGCTGGGACCGGTGGCACCGGCCGCCGCGGTCGACCTCGGCGTGTTCTCCGGGCCGGCGCGCTTCGAGGCCGGCAGCGGGGCCACGCTCGACCTCGGTGAACGGCGCTACGTGGGCACCGTCGAGGCCCGTGTGGCGGGCGGTGGGCTGACCGTGATCGACGAGCTCTCGTTCGACGCGTACCTCGAGGGGCTCGCCGAGGTGCCCGTGCGCTGGCCCGAGGCCGCGTTGGAGGCACAGGTGATCGCCGCACGCAGCTACGCGTGGCGCTCGCTGCGACGGGGCGCCCACGAGGCTGCCGGCTACGACATCTGCGCGACCCAGGCCTGCCAGGTGTTCGCCGGGCGCGACGTCGTGGAGGCGGACCCGGCCGGTCGCTGGTCGCGGGCCGTCGCGGCCACCAGCGGCCAGGTGCTGCTCGACGCGCAGGGCGAGCCGATCCTCGCGCGCTACTCATCCAGCACCGGTGGCCGCTCGATGCCCAACGTCGAGGTGTTCCCGGAGGACGGTGACTTCCAGTACCTGCAAGCGGTGGATGACCCGCACGACGAGGTCTCACCGTTCCACCGCTGGCAGGCGACCTTCCCGCGCGCGGTGTTCGACGCGATCCTCGCCAAGGGCGAGACGCTGTCGCGAGCGGTCCCGTTCGCGACGGTCGAGGTCGTCGAGCGGCCGCTGGACGTGGACCTCGTGCGGGTCACCGGGCAGGACGGCACGGTCGTGGACGTCACCACCAGCGAGTTCCGCTTCTTCGTCTCCCGTGAGGCGCCGAGGCTGGACCCGGACGCCTACCCGCCGCCGCGGCCGGACACCGGGGGCCGCATGCCCGCGACCCTGCTGTCGGGCCAGGTCGCGTTCACGATCACCGACGACGCCGTGGTGGTCGACGGGCGCGGCTTCGGGCACGCCGTGGGCATGGGGCAGTACGGGGCGCTCGGCAAGGCCGAGGCGGGGTTCACCGCCCGGCAGATCGTCGAGGCCTACTACGGCATCAGCCCCACGGTCACGGAGGCGCTGCCGGACACGGTGCGCGTCGGCGTGCTCGAGGACGTCGCGGACGTCTCGGTGACGCCGGACGCGCCGATCACCGTGCGCGTCGGTGACACCGTGATCACCGAGCGGGGGCTCGGGACCTGGCGGGTCCGGACCAACCCGGACCGCACCCTGCGGCTGGAGGCCCCGGAGGGCTACGGCGCGCCGCTGGTGGCCGACCCCACCGGGCTGGCACGCACCGAGCCGTGGGCCACCGAGATCGTGCGGCTCGAGACGGTGGTGAACAAGCACGTCGAGCTCGAGGTCGAGCTGCGCGACCAGGACGGCGCCGTGGTCACCACCACGCCGGCCGGCATCGTCGGGCCGGGTCGCCACACGGTCAGCTGGTCGCTCCAAGGGGCCGAGGGATCGCTGCTGGCACCCGGCAGCTACAGCGTGGCGCTGGTGGCCGTGGACGAGGAGCTCGAGCGGGCCGGCGCCCCTGCGACGCTCACCGTGCGCGAGCCCCGGCAGCTCGCCGCTGCCAGCGCGCTGCCGGTTGCGGCACCATCGGTGTCGCGGGTGCGGTCCGACCCGCGGCAGCTCGCGCTGGTGGCGTTCGCCGCGGCGCTGCTGGGCGCCGCGGTCACGCTGCTGCGTCGCGGCCACGCAGCCAGTGATGACCACACCCACCAGCAACGATGACACCGGACCTGCCTGTGCCACCCACCCCTCCCATGACGCCCCCCGGCCAGCCGCTCGGGCCAGACGTGCCGTACGCCGAGCCGCAGACCCGTCCCGGTGCTGACCACCTCATCAACGTGGCCGTGCTCGACGGCATCGTGCTCGTGGCGTGGAGCCTGCTCGGGCAGGTCATCCTCGGCGTGCTGGTGTACGGCGCGCTGGGCGCCGCTGGCGTGGACGTGCTGGCGCTGGAGGGCGTGAGCAGCGGTGCCGTGCTGGTGATGATCGTGTCGATCACCCTGGCCGGGGCGCTCGCGTGGCTCTCCGGTCGCGGCAGGATCTCGTGGCGGCTGCTGGGGTCGCAGCGTCCCACGCTGCGGCACGTCGGCTCCGGCGTGGCGTGGGGCGTGGTCGCGCTGCTCACCTCCACGCTGCTGGTGTACGCAGGCTCGGCGGTGTTCGGCGACCTGGAGTCCTCCGGCCAGTCCCTGCTGGACGCCGAGATGCTCACCGGCGCCGCCTTGGTGACGACGCTGCTGCTGACCAGCGTGCTGGCGCCCGTGCTCGAGGAGCTGACGTTCCGAGCGGTGCTGTTCCAGTCGCTCGGGCGGCGCATCGGGTGGCTTCCGGGCGCCGTGGTGGCGTCGGTGGTGTTCGCCTCGGTCCACGTCGAGGTGCTGATGCCGTTCCGGCTCTCGGGGCTGGTGTACGTGGTCGCGCTGGGCGCCGTCGGCTTCGTGTTCGCCTACGCGTTCCACCGCGAGCGCAGCCTGGTCGTCCCGATCGTGGCGCATGCCACGTTCAACACGATCCAGGTGTTGTTCGCTGTCAGCCTGCTCGACGCGGCGTGACCGGTTCGCTGCCACGCACGTCGCGGCCCTAGCCTGCACCGCACGACCCAGGAGACAGCAGTGACCCAGGACATCCGGACCGTCGGCATCGTCGGCTGTGGAACGATGGGCGGCGGCATCGCCCAGATCGTCGCGAGCCACGGCTTCGACGTCGTGTTCGTCGAGCAGGACGACGAGTCCGTCGAGCGCGGCAGCGCCCGCATCGCGTCGACGCTGGACCGGCTGGTCTCGCGCGGCAAGCTCGAGCAGGCCGACCGTGACGCCACCTTCGGGCGCATCTCCGGGTCCACCGACTTCGCCACGCTCGCGGACGCCGACCTCATCATCGAGGCGGTCCCGGAGGACCTCGCGCTGAAGCAGGACGCGTTCCGCAAGATCGACGCCGTCGCCCGCGAGGACGCGATCGTCGCGACCAACACCTCGTCGCTGCCGGTGATGGACATCGCGGTGCACACCAAGCGGCCCAACCGCGTGCTGGGCTTCCACTTCTTCAACCCGGCGCCGGTGATGAAGCTCATCGAGCTCGTGCGCACCGTGGTCACCGACGAGTCCGTCGTCGCGCAGGCCAAGGAGTTCGCCGAGGCCATCGGCAAGACGCCGGTGACCGCTGGTGACCGCCGCGGCTTCATCGCCAACCACCTGCTGTTCCCGTACCTCAACCAGGCCGTGGGCATGGTCGAGACGGGCTACGCCACCGCCGACGACATCGACGCCGCGATGCGCTTCGGCGCCGGTCTGCCGATGGGCCCGATCGCGCTGACCGACCTGGTCGGCCTCGACACCTTCGTCGGGATCATGGACGCCGTCCACGAGCAGTTCTCCGACACCCGCTTCGCACCGAAGCCGATCCTCAACCAGCTGGTCAGCGCGGGCTTCACCGGTCGCAAGGCCGGCCGGGGCTTCTACTCCTACGAGGAGCCGGGCTCGTCCAAGCCGCTGCCGTCGGAGGGTGCGCAGGCGCCGGTCGACCTCGACCGCATCGCGGGCTGGAGCACCATCGGTGTCATCGGCACCGGGACCATGGCGTCCGGCATCGCCGAGGTCTGCGCGAAGGCCGGCTTCGACGTGGTCGTGCGTGGCCGCACGAAGGAGAAGGCCGAGGCCGTCGCCAACGCTGCCGGCAAGTCGATGGCGCGCATGGTCAGCAAGGGCCGCATGACCGAGGAGGAGATGGTCGCGACCGTCGCCCGGATCAAGCCGACCCACGACCTGCAGGACCTCTCCGACTGCAACCTCATCATCGAGGCGATCGCGGAGGACCTCGAGATCAAGCGCGGCCTGTTCGCCGAGCTGACCCCGATGCTCCGCGAGGACTGCATCATCACCACCACGACCTCGTCGCTGCCGGTGATCGAGTGCGCGATGGCCTCGGGTCGCCCCGACACCTTCATCGGCCTGCACTTCTTCAACCCCGCCGCGATCATGAAGCTGGTCGAGATCGTCCCCACGGTGCGCACCGGCGCCGACGTGGTGGAGGACAGCCGCGCGTTCGTCGAGCGCATCAAGAAGGTCGCGGTGCACTGCCCCGACCGTGCCGGCTTCATCGTCAACGCGCTGCTGTTCCCGTACCTCAACGACGCCGTGAAGATGCTCGCCTCGCACTACGCGACGGCGGAGGAGATCGACACCGCGATGCGGCTCGGCTGTGGCTACCCGCTCGGCCCGTTCCAGCTGATGGACATCGTCGGCCTCGACGTGACGCTGAAGATCATCGAGACGCTGCACGCAGAGTTCCGCGAGCCGTCCTACGAGGCCGCGCCGCTGCTGCGCCACATGGTCGAGGCCGGGTTCCTCGGTCGCAAGGCCGGTCGCGGCTTCTACGTCTACTGATCGCAGGCACGGCGTGACGGTTGACCCTGCTCCGGGTGGGGCAGGGTCGGCCACACATCGTCTCGACCCTCGGAGCCGCGCATGCTGTCCCGCATCACCGCTGTCCGTCGCCTCCTGGAGGCCGGCAAGCAGATCGACGACCTGCCCGGCTTCCTCGCCGACCTGGGCCGTCTGCTGCTGCGCGTGTCGCGCGACGAGCGGGTCCCGCGCTCGGCGAAGCTCGTCGCGGCCGGGGCCGGTGCGTACGCGCTGAGCCCGCTGGACCTGATCCCAGACATCCCGCTCCTGGGTCAGCTCGACGACCTCTGGGTGCTGATGGCGGCGGTGCGCCACCTCGTGCGCGCCACGGGTCGCGACGTGCTGCGCGAGCTGTGGAGCGGTGACGACGCATCCTTCGACGCGCTGCTGGGTCTGGCCGGGCTGGACGCATGACGCTGGCGCCCGGGTTCGAGGGCTTCGTGGTGCGCTTCATGCCGGCGCCACGGGCGACCAAGGCGTACATCTGCCCGGAGTGCTCCGGTCACATCGGCCCCGGGCTGGGCCATGTGGTGGCGTGGCCGGAGCACGACGCCGAGCGTCGCCGCCACTGGCACAGCCACTGCTGGCGCACCGCGGTGCGGCGCGGACGCGTCGACGGCGTGTGACGGCGCGTCGGCCTCTGGGTGGGCTCGACGCCGGGTGGGACCACCGTCGGTAGCCTCGCGCGGTCCCCGGAGGTGTCCCATGGCCAAGTCCACGCACGACAAGCAGCTCGACCGCGCACGCGCGCGTCGGGCCGAGGAGCGCGCCGAGCGCAAGAAGGCGACCGTGCTGGTCGTCGTGCTCGTCGCGGTGCTCGTCGTCGGTGCCATCGGCCTCGGCGCCGTGCTGCTGCTGCGCGGCGGTGGCGACGCCGAGCCGGACCCCGCTGCTGCCGCGAGCGAGTCCGCGCTGGACGGCGACACCATCGACGACTCCGGCAGCGAGGCTGCCGCCACCGGCGCCACCGGCGCCACCGGCGCCACCGGCGTCACCGTCGAGCCGTGCCCGGCCCCGTCCGGCGACCTCCCGACGGCGCGCACCACGCCGTTCGACGAGCAGCCGGCGGTCGACCTCGCGGACGCCTCCACGGTGACCGCGACGCTGGAGACCACCTGCGGCACGGTCGTGCTCACGCTGGACGCTGCTCAGGCCCCGCTGACGGTCGGCAACTTCGTGGCGCTGGCCGAGGACGGCTACTACGAGGGCGTCGGCTTCCACCGCGTCATCGGCGACTTCATGATCCAGGGTGGCGACCCCACCGGCACCGGCAGCGGCTGCGTCGACACCGCGTGCGAGATCCGGATGCCCGGCTACACCTTCGCGGACGAGCTCGCGCTCGCCGAGCAGGTCGTCGGCGACACCGGCGGCTACCCGCGCGGCACCCTCGCGATGGCGAACGCTGGGCCGGACACCAACGGCTCCCAGTTCTTCATCGTGCAGGCGGACCCGAGCTACCCGCTGCCCGCCGCCTACACCGTGTTCGGTGAGGTCGCGTCCGGGATGGACGTCGTCGACCGCATCGTCGTGGGCCCGGCCCAGGGCGACATCGCGATCGAGCCCGTCATCATCCTCTCGGTGTCCATCGAGCGCTGAGCCGACGGCTCGCCGCACCGCACACCAGATGCCGCACCACCCCGGACGCCCCTAACGTCCGGGCCACGTCCACCTCCACCCACACCCGAACGGAACCTCCTGTGGTCAAGCAGTACGACGCACCCCCCGCGATGGCGATCGACACCGACGCCACCTACACCGCGACGATCAGCACCAACAAGGGCGACATCGAGGCCAAGCTCTACGCCTCGGACTCGCCCAACACGGTGAACAACTTCGTGTTCCTCGCCAACGAGGGCTTCTACGACGGCGCGATCTTCCACCGCGTCATCCCCGGCTTCATGATCCAGGGCGGCGACGCGCACGGCGCCTCCCAGGGCCGTCCGGGCACCGGCGACGCCGGCTACAAGTTCGACGACGAGCCGGCCAAGGCCAAGAGCCACGGCTACCCGCGCGGCACCCTCGCCATGGCGAACGCCGGCCCGAACACCAACGGCTGCCAGTTCTTCGTGATGCACGCCGACTACGCGCTGCCGCCGGCGTACACCGTGTTCGGCATGGCCACCTCCGGCCTCGACACCGTTGACGCCATCGCCGCCGTCCAGACCGGCCGCGGTGACCAGCCCGTCGAGGACGTCGTCATCAACAGCATCAAGATCCACACGGCCTGAGTCAGCCAGCTCTGGGCTGCCGACGCCCCCGCGAACGCGGGGGCGTCGCCCGTTTCGCGCGTGAGCCCAGGCGGGGGTGCCCCATCGCAACCTGGCACGAACTCAG
Organism: Nitriliruptoraceae bacterium; assembly: GCA_041579655.1. GTDB lineage: Bacteria > Actinomycetota > Nitriliruptoria > Nitriliruptorales > Nitriliruptoraceae > JBFGFG01. The sequence continues at coordinate 1,096 of JBFGFG010000041.1, read as the reverse complement.
CACCATCCCTGACTTCGTCCACCCGCGGCCCAGGGTGTGCACGAACTCCGCACCACGCCTGATTTCGTGCCGCGCCTACGACGCGAGCGCAGCGAGCGACGTATCACCCATGCGTGATCACGATGCGGATGGGGTTGTCGCGGCGGTCGGCGAGCTGGACCAGCGCGTCGGTGAAGCGCTCGATGGTGTAGGTGTGGGTGACCGAGCGGCTGAGGTCGAGGCGGCCGGCGTCGAGCAGGTCGATGAGCTCGTTGACCTCCTGCATCGTGGAGCCGAACGAGCCGACGACCTCGAGCTCGTTGGCGACTATGAGCGCGGACGGCAGGGTCTCGAGCGCCTCCGGCGTGAGACCGACGATGACGGCCCGGCCGCCGGGGGCCAGCATCTTGATCGCCTGGTCGATGGTGGCGTTGCTGCCGACGAACTCGAGGCTGCGCGCGACGCCGCCCTCCGTGAGCTCGCGCACGGCCCGGGCGGACTTGCCGTCGCTGGCGTCCACGACGTGGTCGGCGCCCCACTCGAGCGCGCGCTCGAGGTTGACCGGGTCGATGTCGACCCCGATCACCGTCGCACCGGCCAGCTTGCAGAGCTGGATGGCGTGCATACCGAGGCCGCCGAGCCCGATCACGGCCACGGTGGTGCCTGCGGTGACGCCGGCGCGCTTCATCGCGTGGTACGGCGTGGCGACGGCGTCGACGAGGATGGCGGCCTGCTCGACGGGCACGGTCCGGGGCACGTGGGTCAGCACGCGGGCGTCGGCGAGGGTGTAGCCGGCCTGGGCGCCGTCGACGTCCACGCCGGGCACGCGCAGGTTGCGGCAGAGGTTCTCACGGCCGCCACGGCAGTAGCTGCAGCTCATGCAGGCCCAGGCGGGCAGCACCGCGACGCGGTCGCCGACGATCCAGTCGGTGACGCCCTCGCCGACCATCGCGACGTCGCCGACGGCCTCGTGGCCGAGCGTCTGGGGGAGCGCGCCCGACGGCGTCACGCCCATCACCACGTGCAGGTCGCTGGCGCAGACGCCGCAGGCCAGCACCTTGACCAGCACCTCGCCGGGTCCCGGGGTCGGGACGTCGACCTCCTCGATGCGCACGTC
>JBFGFG010000040.1:0-12013 GCA_041579655.1 Nitriliruptoraceae bacterium | reverse complement strand
GAACACGGCGAGGCGCGCGGCGTTGCGGTCGCTGCCTGCCGCGATGAGGGCGTCGTACCGGGCGAGCGCCTCGACGACGGGACGGGCGTCCCAGGTCTCGATGACGGCCTGGTCGCTGGAGCAGTCGCTGGCGGTGCCGCCGAGCTCGGTGCCCATGACGATGAGGCCATCCTGCCCCTGTCGTGCCCACTCCACCGAGTGGTAGCCGAGCGAGGACCACGTGCGCGGGCCCCGGTGCAGCGTGTCGTACGGGCTGCGGTGGTCGAGGAGGCCGATGTGGACCAGCGCCTTCGGGTTCGCCGGGTCGGTCGTGTCCATCAGGATCGGCTGCGCGCCGGCGGACATGACAAGACCCGGGCGGACCTCGGTCATGTCGTGGGTGTAGTCGCCGCCGCCGTTGCCGGTCCCGAGGATGCCGGTGGTCTGCTTCCAGCCGGTGCCCAGCAGCGTCGGGGCGGACGGGTCGCGCAGGTCGACGATCTTGTTCGAGCGGCCGTACGCGTAGGCGCAGCCCTCGCCCGTGGCGACGTCGGTGACGCAGGTCCACGTGTGGTCGGTGGTGCCGAGGTTGCTGACGATCTTGATGTCGGTCGGGTCCTCGATGCTGATCACGTGCATCGTGTTGCTGCCGCCCTGCATGGTCGGGTTGCCGTCGACCAGCACGATCCTGCCGTCGGTCGAGGGGTCCTCCTGGGCCGAGGTGTCGATGCCTGCGGTCGCCTGCGTCAGCACGAGCATGTCGAGCTGCACCGGGGCGACGGGGTCGCTGATGTCGTACGTGAACACGCCGCGACCGTCGGTCACGAGGTAGAACTCCTGCGGGTTGCCGTCCGCGTCGAGGTAGCTGTCGTTGCTGACCACGGTGCCGCCGGCGGAGCCGAAGTGCTCGTGGAACCGTGCGACGAAGCCGACGTTGTCCGTCGACGCGTGGGTCAGGTCGACCGACAGCGGCGGGACGAGCTCGGTCCTGGGGTGGGCCAGCGCGGGCCCGGCCAGCCCGAGCGTCAGCGTCAGGGCAGCGAGGGCAGCGGGAACGGTCCGCACGGTGGGTGTCTCTCGTCGTGGGCGGTCGACGAGACTTTCGACGGCGGTGTGTCGTCCTCCTGCCGCCGGCCTGCGACGGAGGCAAGGCGAAGGCCCCCGCCGGTGACGGGGGCCTGTCGCTGAGCTTCGCTCCGCTATAGAGATTTATACAGCAGCACGGGCGCGGTCGTCAACGTCTGCTCACAACAGGGTCTCGGCGATCAGCGTGAGGTGGGCGAGGTCGTCGACGTCGAGGGTCTGCAGGTACAGCCGCTCGCAGCCGAGCGAGGTGAACGCCTCGACCCGCTCGCGAGCCTCCTCCGGCAGACCGCAGACCCCGCTCTCACGCAGCTCCTGGGGATCGCGACCGATGGCCTCGGCGCGGCGCTCGAACTCGTCCTCGTCGCGGCCGATGCACACCACCTGCGCCACCGAGTACGTCAGCTCGTCGGGGTCGCGGTCCGCCTCCACGCACGCCGCACGGACGAGGCCGGCGAGCTCGGCCCACGCCTCTGGCTGCGGGAACGGGCAGTTCCACTCGGCGGCGACCTGCGCAGCGAGCCGTGGTGTGCGGACGCGGCCGGTGCCGCCGACGATGATGGGTGGACCGGGACGCTGCGCCGGCTTGGGCAGCCCGGGGTTGCTGGTCACCGTGTGGTGCTGCCCGCCGAACGAGAAGGTCTCGCCCTCCGGGGTGGCCCACAGGCCGGTGATGATCTCGGCGTACTCCTCCAGCCGCGTGAAGCGCTCGCCGAGGTCGGGGAACTCCATCCCCATCGCGGTGTGCTCCGGCTCGTACCAGCCGCCGCCGAGCCCGAGCTCGACCCGGCCGCCGCTCATGTGGTCCACCTGCGCCACCTGCACCGCGAGGTGGCCGGGGGCGCGGAACGTCACCGGTGACACCAGCGTCCCGAGGCGGATGCGGGCGGTGTCGCGCGCGAGCCCGGCCAGCGTGGTCCACGCGTCGCTGGGACCGGGTCGCGGGTCCACGCCGCCCATCGCGAGCAGGTGGTCGGAGGTGAACCAGGCGTCGAAGCCGAGCTCCTCAGCCTTCCGCGCATGGGCGAGCATCGCGGCGTACGTCGTGCCCTGCTGCGGTTCGACGAAGGTGCGGAAGGTGGTCATCGTGAGGTCCTGGTCAGGCGTGGGCAGCTCAGCAGTCGTCGCTGCCGGAGTTGCTGTTGGGGATGTCGGGGATACGGGTGTCGACGACCTCGACGTGCACGTGTGGCCACGCGGCGGCGCTGTGCTCGTCGACCTGGCTGTCGAACGGAAGCTTGGTGGGTCGCGGGGCCAGCACGGTCACGCCGGCCTCGACCCGGTCACCGGCGCGCACCTGGACGCCGTCGATGTGCAGCATCTTGACCTCGAGCTCGGGCCGGCCGTCCGGCTCGATGACCACGAAGTCGTCCTTCTTGTCGCAGTACAGCGTGTAGCTGCCGGCCCGCTTGACGGTGCCGGTGACCATCGCCCGCAGCTCGGTGTCCGGGTCGACCACGATGTCGGAAGCGGTCCGCGACCCGGTCCCGCGCTCGCGCGACTCCATCACCACCACCGCGACGCGGCCCTCGTACGCCTGCACGTCACGCGCGCCGTCGTGGTTGGACTCGTGGAAGCCGACCAGCTCGGTGCGTGCCGACGGCAGCCGCAGGTCGACGCCGTCCCACGTGAGCGCGACCGGATGGGTGTCGTCGACGCTCAGCGGCGCAGCCGGGGGCGGGACCGGGCTCGGGGTCGGCGCGCTGCTCGGCACCGGCTCCGGGTCCGGGGCCGGCTCCACCGACGGCTCGGACGGCAGGGCGACCGCGTCGGCGACGTCGTCTGCTGCGTCGGGCAGGTCGAACCCGACCGGGTCCTCCTCGACGGGCGTGCGCAGCAGGCCCGGCGCCCACGCGCTCACGACCGCGGCGACGACGAGCCCGGTGATGGCCAACCGGCGACTGCGCAGCGCGACCTCCCCGTCCCGACACGGCTGACCGTAGGGGGCGGGTCGCGCGGCCGTCGTCACCACGCAGACGGACCCGCCGCGAAGCGTCGCGGCGGGCCCGTCCGATGACGTGTCAGGAGGTCAGAACGCCCGGCAGGTGCCGTCGGTCGCCTTCGGCTTGGTGCTGTCGATGGCGTCGGGCTGGCACGAGAAGCTCAGCGTCGCCTTGTACGTGGTGCTGTCGTACACGAAGCGGGCCTGCGAGGTCGGCGACGTCGCGGTCGGGACGATCATCAGCTTCATCTCGGACGTCGGGTCCAGACCGTCCAGCGGCAGCGTGACGGTGAGCTTCCCGTTGCCCATGGGCAGCGCCTTGACGACGCTCTTGAACGGCAGGACGTTCGCGTCGTTGCAGCCCCCGGCGGTGTCCGCCCAGATGCGCACCTCGACGTTGCCGCCGAGCCCGCCGACCACGTCGATGGTGAGGGTGGCGTCACCCTTCACCGTGCCGTTGCCGATCCAGCCGACCCAGGTCGGGAAGAACGCGTTGTCCGAGCACTTCGTGTTCGGGCCGCCGACGTAGTTGGTCAGCTGCCGCGACTGCGGGTTGGCCTGCGTCGGCGCCGTGGTGTCCATCACGAGCTTGCCGAAGGTGGCGTACCCGTCGTCGTCGCTCAGCGGGACCTCCTGGTCGCCGTGCAGGTGGAAGGTGAAGTCGACGGGGTCCGGCATGACCGGGGCCTCGTTGGCGGCGATGGTGCCGAGCGCGATGGCCGCGACGGCGAGGCTGGCGAAGGTGCGGCGCATGGGCTGCTCCTGCTGGGTGTGGTGGGGGTCGGGCTGAGCGGATGCTGACGGGATGGATTCGCCCTGCCGCAGCGCGCGACCTCTCGCAGCCCCCGGCAGGTCCGCTGGACGTGCGCCGGTCGCCCCGCGCGATCGGTTGCTGTGACGCCAGCGCGCGACGGCGGGCGCCAGCAGCACACGAGGACGCCCGTCGCGCGGGTGCGCGCCGGGCGTCGACGGTGCTCAGGTCAGGTGCTCAGAACGGCATGCAGTCCGCGTCCTCTGCGGTCTCGCCGTCCGCGAGCGCGTCGGGCTGGCAGGTGAAGCTCAGCGAGCCGGCGTAGTCGACGCCGTCGTACAGCACGCGGGCCTGGGTGGTGGGGTTGAACGACAGCGGGCCGCTCGGGGCCGCGACGATCTGGACCATCAGGTCGAAGGTGGGTCGGTAGCCGTCCAGCGGCAGCGTGACCTCGATCGTGCCGGGGCCGGTGGGCAGCGACGCCGTCGCCTTGGCGATCGGCTGGACGTACGACTCGTTGCAGGCCTGGCCGCTGATGCCGCTGTAGAGCTGCACCACGACATCACCGCCGGTGCCGATCACGTCGAGGGTGACGGTGGCGTCGCCCACGATGGAGCCGGAGCCGACGTAGCCCGTCCAGACCGGCAGCAGGTAGTTGCCGGAGCAGTTCGGGTTCGGTCCTGCGGCGTAGTTGGGCAGCGAGCGCGACTCGAAGTCCGACGTGGCGGGCGCGGTGCGGTCCATCACGTTGTAGGTCGCGGCCAGCGGGTCGGCACGGTCATCGTCCACGTAGCGCTCCCCGTCGCCGTGGAAGTACATCGAGACCTCGATCGGGTCGGGCAGCGCCGCCTCGTCGACACCGTGGTTGGTGGCGACGGCGGACAGGGCGAGCGGCAGGACCGCGAGGGTGGCGATGGTGCGACGCATGGGTGGACTCCTGGGCAGGCGTGCCTGCGGTGTTGGGCGTGCTTCAGGTCAGAACGGGAGGCAGGTCGCGTCCTCGGCGGTCTCGCCGTCCTCGAGCGCGTCGGGCTGGCAGGTGAAGCTGATGCCCGACAGGAAGTTCGTCCCGTCGTACACGATGCGGCCCTGGGCGGTCGGGTCCGTCGGCGCGATGCGCGACGGCCACACCGGCGAGCCCGGGTTCGGCTGCGGGTTGTCGACGCCGTGCTCGGAGTCCGCGCCGCGGACCTGCACCATCAGGTAGGTGTCGGCCCGGACACCGTCGAGGTCGATGAACGCGCTGACCGTGCCGAACGCCTCGGGCAGCGTGACCTTGACCGAGCCGACGGGCTCGGGGTAGTCCGCGTTGCAGGCCTGGCCGCTGACGTCGGTGAACACGTCCACCACGACCTCGCCGCCGGTGCCGCCGAGCACGTCGAACTGGACCTCGGCGAAGCCCTCGATCGTGCCGTGCATGAAGCCGGCCCACACGGGCAGCAGGCCGTTGCCGGCGCAGCGCGCGTTGGGGCCCTGGGCGTAGTTGGTGATCGCCTTGGTCTCGTAGCTGTTGTCCGTCGGCGCGACGCGGTCCATCACCAGCACGCCGCTGGAGTCGCCGGCGTACGCGTTCTCGTCCACGAGCTGGAGCTCGTCGTCGCCGTGGAAGAACATCTGCACGTCGATCGGGTCGGGCAGCTCACCGGCGTGGGTGGTGGCGATGGCGCCGAGCGAGAGGGTGGCGGCGGCGAGGGCGGCGAGTGAGCGGCGCATGCGGGTTCCTGGAGGCGTTGTGCGAGTGGTCATGTGAGGGGGTTCGCCGTCGTTGGCCCGACCACCTGCTTGCGCGCAGACGCGACGACGCCCACCGCGACGAGCGCGGTGGGCGTCGAGGACGTATGGGTCAGCTCAGAACGGCAGGCAGTTCGGCTCGTGCGACGCCTCGCCCTTGTCGTCGTACGTCACCTCGTCCGGCTGGCACGTGAAGGAGATCGTCGCGTCGAACTCGGCGCTGTCGTACACGAAGCGGCCCTGCGAGGTCGGCGAGGTGTCGGCCGCCACGAACATCACCTTCATCTCGAACAGGGGGTCGAGGCCGTCGGTCGGGATCGTGACCTCCATGGTCCCGGCGCCCACGGGCAGCGTGCCCATCGTGGTGATGTGGGGCGCGACGCTCGCGTCGTTGCAGCCACCGGTGGTGTCGGTCCACACGCGGACCTCGACGTCGCCGCCCGTGCCGCCGACGACGTCGATGGAGAGGGTCGCGTCGCCGACGATGGTGCCGTTCCCGATGTAGCCGACCCAGGTCGGGAACAGGGCGTTCTCGCTGCAGTTGGTGTTCGGCGACACGACGCCGTTGAGCAGCTGGCGCGTCTGGGCGTCACCGGTGGGGGCGAGGGTGTCCATCACCTGGTTGCCGGAGGAGGCGTACACCTCGTCGTCGGTGAGCGGCACCTCGCTGTCACCGTGCAGGTGGAACACGAACTCCATCGGGTCCGCGGTCACGGGCTCGCCCTCGCCGGCCGTGAAGGCGAGCAGGGTCAGCGGCAGGGCCGCGGCCAGCAGGGTGGTGGTCAGACGACGCATCAGGGGTCCTATCGAGGATCGGGGGAACGGGCTCTGCTGTGCGGATTCGACGCTGCTGTGGCCGACACCTGCCCGTGGCCTGGGTGTGTGCGGTGTGACGTGTCACAGCGAGCGCGGTCGATGACGGCGACCTCCCACAGTCCTGCATCCGTCACGAGGACCGGGCCGGCTCGTTGTCGAAGACACACATGCGCGCCTTCCGCGGCGCGCGCCGGTCGCGCAGCCCTGCGCCGCGTGCCGCACCGCTCGACCTCCACGGGAGCACTTCATGCACCGCAGCCTCCGACTCGCCGTCACGGCGATCGCCACCGGCGCCCTCGCCGGCTCCGCGGCCTTCGCCAGCGCGCTCATCACGCCCGCCGCCGACTCACCCGGTGATGCTGCTGCGAGCCTCGCCGACGCGCCCAGCGTCGGCGCCGTCGCGGAGCTCGGCTCCGGCGAGCTCGAGCAGCTGATCGACGACGCAGGTGTCGGCGCGACGCTGGCCAGCATGCTCGACGGTGCCGACGGCCTGCCCGCCGGCATGCTGTACGTGGGCGCCTCGAAGCGCAACATCGCCCCCCAGCCCGACACCGAGAACGGTGAGGTGTGGGAGACCGACTACGACAAGTGCGCGATCGTCTCCGAGAGCATCCTCGGCAACCTGCCGGACATGGGCGACCACCTGATGACGGCCGGTTCGGCCTGGCCCGAGAACCCCAACTGCATCTACCAGGGCGGCTTCGGCATCGGCCCGATGAACCCTGTCTCGTCCTACGACGAGGAGCTCGGCCTGTGGGTCCGCTCGCTGTCGCTGTCCGACGGGAGCGACACCATCATCCTGACGATCATCGACGGTGAGGGCTGGCTGTGGGACTACGCCAACAAGTGCGAGCGCTGCGGCTCCAAGCAGATCGGTGAGGACGTCGCGTCCTCGCTGACCGCCGCCGGGTACCCGGTCAGCAAGGACGGCATCGTCCTCGCCGCCACGCACAGCCACGCGTCGCCCGACTTCATCGGCGTGTGGGGCTTCGTGCCGGATTGGTACATGGAGGACGTGACCACGCTCATCCACGAGTCGATGGAGGAGGCCGTCACCTCGGCCGTCCCCGCCGTCGTCGAGGTCGGCGAGTTCACCGACCGCCGCTGGAACTCCGAGCGCCGTGACACCTACCGCTCCGCCGAGGAGCAGCACCACACCTGGCTGCGCGGCGTGGACGTGGACGGCAACGTCATCGCCACGCTCGGCGCGTACGCCGGTCACCCGACCTCGTTCGGCACCAACGACGCGGTCGCCCACGCCGACTGGCCCGGCTACCACGTCAAGGCGGCCGAGGACACCTTCGGCGGTGTCGGCCTGTTCATCATGACCGGTCTCGGCAACCTGTCCGGCTCCGGCGACAAGCACCAGCGGGGCCCGCAGCTGGTCGCGCAGATCCCGCCCGTCGGTGAGGGCGAGCTGCTCAGCTCGACCGACCTCAAGCTCAAGCAGTCGCTGTGGCGCCAGCCCGCCACCAACGTGCCGCTGACCGCGCTCGGCGTCCCCGGCTTCGCCGACCGCCAGTTCGACGCGATCCCGGCCGCGGTCTCGGTCGGCAAGTCCGACGGCTCGCCGTGCGTCTCGGCCGCCGAGTACTCGGTCGAGTTCGCGGCCCTCGCGGTGTGGCTCGGCGACTTCGCCATCACCACCGGACCGGGCGAGCTGTTCAGCAACGCGACCAACACCATCCGTGACGAGTCCGGCGCCCGCTTCGCGATGCCGCTCGCGCAGGCCAACGACGCGCTCGGCTACATGCCGCAGAGCTTCGAGATCGAGAACCCCGCCAACCAGCAGGGGCTCGGCTTCGCGATCGGTGGCTACGCCGGTGTGAACTACGAGGACAGCTACGCGATCGACCGGTGTGTCGGTGACATGTGGTTGGAGACGACGCTGGACGCGCTTGCTGCGTTGAAGAAGTAGGTCTGAGGGGCTGAGGCTCCGGAGGTCCGTCAACGGACTCCCTCCCCGCGTGCGGTGCTCGACCCCTTTGGGGGTCTGCGCTCCGAGGGGTCGGGATTCCGTTGACGGACCTCCTTCGTTTCCGTCCGCTCGTGGCCCGCTCGTGGCCCGCTCGTGGCCCGGTGGTCGTTGGGGGCTGAGAAGGGGTGGTTGGCTGGGTGGTTCGCGATGGTTGGTCTTGGAGTGCTGATGTTCGGGCTGGGTGTGTGGCGGGTCGTGGTTGTGGGGCTTGTCGTTGGGCTGGTTTCGGGGTGTGCGCAGCCGGCGGCTCCTGAGGGGTTCTTGGTGGGGCCGGAGCCGGCGGAGGTTGGGGGGTTCGGGGAGGTTGAGTTCGATGGGGGGTTGGTGTTTCCCGTGGCGGCTCGGTCGTGTGTGATGGGGTTGGAGGATGGGGGAACGGCGCAGGTGTTCCTCGGGGTGGATGACGTGAGCAACACCTCGGTGGAGGTGGTGGTCACCAGGGCTGCGTCGGGTGAGGTCGCGACGGTCGGGGTGCAGAACCCGGGGCAGAACGTGCCGTTCCTGTTCGGCCCGGTCGTGCTCGACGGCGGTGCGCCGGGGGTGCTGCGTGGAGAGGTGACGTTCGAGCAGGACGGGACCGGGGCCACGTTCGAGCTCGACGGTGTGGGCGCCGGGGACTGCTGAACGCTCCACGGGCGGTAGGCCCCGGCTGGCCGTACCGTCGTGCGGCGGAGCCGGGGAGGTGGCGTGGACGGGCGGGAGCAGCTCGAGATCCACCTGCTGGGTGGGTTCTCGCTGACGTTCGGCGGCCGACCGCTGGCACCGCTGGCGTCCAGGCACGCCCGGTTGCTGCTGGCCTGGCTCGCGCTGCACGCCGGTCGGCCGCAGCCGCGCACCGTGCTCGCTGACCTGCTGTGGCCCGAGCTGCCCGAGGCGCGGGCCCGACGCCGACTGAGCCACGCGCTGTGGCAGGTGCAGGACTGCCTCGGCGAGTGCGCACCCCGGCGGCCGTACGTCGTGGCGCAGGGCGACGCGGTGCTGTTCGACGCCGAGGCGGCGTACCGGCTCGACGTGGAGGAGCTCGAGGCCGGGCTGGACGAGGTCGACGCCGCCGGTCGGCTCGACGCTGCCGCGATGCGCACGCTGCGCCGCTGCGTGGAGCTGTACGGCGGTGAGCTGCTGGCGGGCTCGTACGAGCCGTGGGTGCTCGACGAGCAGCACCGGCTGCAGCAGCGGCACGTCACGGCGCTCGGGCACCTCGTGGAGGGCTGCAAGCAGCAGGGCAACTTCGACGAGGCGCTCACCATCGCCCGGCGACTCACCCACGAGGCGCCGCTGCGCGAGGACGCTCACCGCGAGGTGATGCGGCTGTGCGTGCTGCGGGGCCAGCCGAGCCAGGCCATGGAGCAGTTCGAGCGGTGCCGGTCGGTGCTCGCGGAGGAGCTCGGCACCAGCCCGTCGGCCAGCACGGTCGAGCTCCGCGACCGGATCGCGGCGAGCCGTGCCACGAACACGGCGCGGCGCACGCCGGTCGAACGGCTCGTGTCACGCCGGCTGGTGGGGCGCGACGAGGAGCGCGGGACGCTGGTGGACCAGCTCGAGCGCACGCTCGGCGGGGCCGCGGGGATGGTGTTCGTCGAGGGCGAGCCGGGCATCGGCAAGTCCGAGCTGCTGGCCCAGACCGCCGAGGACGCACGGTGGCGCGGGTTCACGGTGCTGTGGGGCAGCTGCGCCGGCCCGGACGTGCCGTACGCCGCGGTGCGCGAGGCGTTGGTCGACCAGCTCGACCCCGTGCGCGTCGCGCAGCTGCGCGCCCACGTCGAGCCGGTCTGGCTGCGCGAGGCGGCACGGCTGCTGCCGCCGCTGGCGGCCGGAGCCACCGCCAGCAGCGCCGCAGCCGACGGCACGCAGCTACGCGGTGAGGCCGGGGCGGACCGCATGCGCGAGGCCGTGGCGCGGGTCGTCACCGGGCTGGCCCAGCTCGAGCCCGTCGTGCTCATGCTGGAGGACCTGCACCGCGCCGACGAGGACTCGCTCGAGCTGCTGCGGGCGGTCGCGCGCAGCACCGACAGCGGCCGGCTGCTGGTGGTGATGAGCTTCCGGGACCACGACGCACGCGCGGACGAGATGGTGTGGACCGGGCTGCGCGCCGTGGACCGCGACGCGCGCCCCGTGCGGATCCGGCTCGAGCCGCTCTCCCCGTTCGAGACCGCCGGGCTGCTGCGCGAGGTGCTGCTGACGTCCCACGTCCCCGCCGGCTTCGCCGAGGCCGTGCACCGTGAGGGCGGCGGCAACCCGCTGTACGTGCTCGAGCTGCTGCGCGCGATGCGCGACGGCGGTGCGCTCGGCGGCAGCGCGCCGGCCGACCTCGACGCGATCTCGGTGCCGGTGACCGACGGCCTGCGCGCGGTGATCGGCGACCGGCTCGACCACCTCGACGAGGAGGCGCTGGCGGTGGTGCGGCTCGGCGCCGTGCTCGGCGACGAGTGCTGGACCGACGCGCTCGAGACGGGCTGCGGCCTGACCGCCGTCCAGCTGACCAACGCGCTTGGCGAGCTCGCCCGGCGCAACCTGCTCGACGTGCAGGACACCCGCTGCCGCTTCACCCACGCCGCGACCCGACGGGTGGTGCTGGACCGCCTCGCGCCGGAGGCCGCCCAGGTGCTGCACGCGACGGCGGCCGACGCCCTGGAGGCGACGCACCCGGACCGGGTCGAAGCGCTCGCGACGCACCTGCGGGCCTCCGCGCAGCCCCGGCGCGCGCTGCGCTACCTCCAGCTCGCCGCGGACCGGGCCGTCGCCCTGCACGCGTACGGCACCGCGGCCGCGCACCTCACCGGGGCGGCCGAGCTCGCGTCGCGGACCCTGCTGGACGTGGGTGCGCACGCCGAGCTGCTGCTGCGGCTCGAGGAGGTGCTCGACGTGCTCGGGCGTCGCGAGGAGCAGGCCGAGCTGCTGGCGCGGCTGGTGCCGCTGACCGCCGGTGACCCGGTGCGCACCGTCGAGGTGGGGCTGCGCCGTGCGATCCACCTCGGCTCCGTCGACGCGCTGCTGGAGGCCGTGTCCGTGGCCGAGCAGGTCGTGGCGCAGGCGGAGCGCACGGCCGAGCCCGAGCTGCGCGGGCGTGCCGCGATCGCGCTCGGCCGGGTGCTGAGCTGGTCGGGCGACAACGAACGGGCCGTGCGGGTGCTGCAGGGCGCCATGGACGTGCTGGACGGGTCCGGGCAGGACGGCATGCTGGCCAGCATCGCGCTGGGGACGGCGCTGCGCTTCGTCCAGCGCTTCGACGAGGCCGAGTCCGTGCTGCAGGCAGCGCTCGCTGTCGCCGAGCAGCACGGCGACGACGTCGGGCGCGTGCAGGCGCTGGGCGGGCTCGCCGACCTGCGCGCCGAGACCGGACGCACCGCCGAGGCCGTCGAGGCGCACGAGCACGCGGTGGCGCTCGCTCGGCGGATCGGGTTCCGGCACCGCGAGAGCGTCGGTCTGGTGAACATGGGCACGGTGCTGCTCACGCGCGGCGAGCCAGGACCGGCGCTCGCGGCGTACGACGCGGCCGAGGAGGTGTTCGGCTCGCTCGGCAACCGCCGCGGCCTGGCGATGGTCGCGCTGAACCGCGGCTGGCTCCGGCACCGTTGGCTCGGCCGGCCCGATGACGCGGCCCGCGACGCGTCGTCGGCGCACGGGTGGTTCGTCGAGGTCGGCGCGCAGGGGATGGCGGCCGTGTGCCTCGAGACGCTCGCCGGGATCGCGCGAGAGCGCGGCGACGGTGCTGCAGCCAGCGAGCACCTCGACG
>JBFGFG010000039.1:0-12032 GCA_041579655.1 Nitriliruptoraceae bacterium | reverse complement strand
CGAGGTCACGTGGGGGCCGGCCGCGCCGCTGGCCGCGTTCGCGGTCATCGGCATCGGCGCGCTGGGCTGCGTGGCCGGCGGGCGCATCGCGGACCGCACGACCCGCGCCCGGGCCACCCGCATCTCGCTGGCGACGTCCGGCGCCTGCGCGGCGCTGATCGGGCTCACGTTCGGCGGACCGTGGTGGGTGGTGCTCACGGTCGCGCTGGTGTGGGGCTTCTGGGTCGTGGCCGACTCGGCGCAGTTCTCGACCGTGGTCACCGAGGTGGCCGACCAGCGCTTCGTCGGCACGGCCCTGACGGTGCAGCTCGCGCTCGGGTTCGCGCTGACCGTCGTGACCATCTGGCTGGTGCCAGTGCTGGAGCGCGCCGTCAGCTGGCGCTGGGCGTTCCTGCTGCTGGTCCCCGGTCCGGTCGTCGGCTACCTCGCGATGGGTCGCCTCGGGACGCTCCAGCGAGCCGAGGTCACGGCCTGAGGCCGAGCGCCTGCCAGTGCGGAACCCCGGCCGACTGCTCGAGCAGCCCGTAGGGGTACGGCGGCAGGCCGGGGTCCGAGACGCTCGTCAGCACGTCGAGGTCGTGTCGCGACAACGTGAGCGACGACGCGCCGAGCGTGCCCTCCAGCTGCGCCGGCGTGCGCGCCCCGAGCAGCACCGAGGCGACCGTCGGTCGGGCCAGCAGCCACGCGATCGCGACGTGGGTCATCGGCCGTCCGTGGCGCTCGGCGACCTCGCGCACCACCTCCAGCACCGCCCAGGTGTGGTCGGTGTCACGGCGCGACCATGCCTCGACCCCGCGGTCCGGGTCCTCACCGAGCCGCGTCGCACCGCTCGGTGGGGCTCCTCGCTCGTACTTGCCGGTCAACCAGCCGCCGCCCAGCGGTGACCACGGCGTGGTCGCGAGCCCGAGGTCCAGACACGCCGGCAACACCTCGAGCTCGACACCACGGTCCAGCAGGTTGTGTTGCGGCTGGACCACGCAGGGTTCGACGTGGCCGCCGAGGCGCGCGGTGGTCACGATCTGCGCCAGCTGCCAGCCGGTCACGTTCGAGAACCCGAGCGCGTGGATCTTCCCCGCGCGCACCAGCGACGACAGGGTGTCGAGCGTCTCGGTGACAGGCGTGTGCTGGTCCCACGCGTGCACGAGGTAGAGGTCGATCGCGTCCACCCCCAACCGGGCGAGGCTCGCATCGACGGATCGCACCAGCGATCGACGGGACGCACCGTGCGAGCCCGCCGGCGGCGCGAACCGGCCCTTGGTCGCGACGACCAGCTCGTCGTGTCCGCGATCCGCGAGCCACCTGCCGACGATCCGCTCGGACTCCCCGTCGGCGTACACGTCGGCGGTGTCGATCAGCGAGCCGCCGGCGGCGACGAAGAGGTCCAGCTGCGCCCACGCGTCCAGCTCGTCGGTCTCGGCACCGAACGTCATCGTGCCCAGCGCCAACCGCGACACCACGGGGCCGTGCGCACCGAGCTGTGCGGACGGCATCGGGTCCGTGGCCATCGTCGGTCCTCCCTGGTCAGTCGGTCAGGCGTCGTCCGTCGCTGCGGCGTACAGCTCGCCGAGGTGGAGGTAGCCGGCGACGTTCGCGTAGGTCTCGCGGTCGGCGCCGAGGTCCTTGATGACCTTCGCGGGCACGCCTGCCACCAGCGAGTTCGGCGGGATGATCGCACCCTCCTTCACCACGGCTCCGGCGGCGACCAGCGAGCCAGCCCCCACGACCGCGTTGTTGAGCACGACCGCGCCCATCCCCACAAGCACGCCGTCCTCGATGGTGCAGCCGTGGATGACCGCCCGGTGCCCGATGGTGACGTCCTCACCGACCGTGCAGGCCGCACCCGGGTCGGCGTGCAGCACGGTGCCGTCCTGCACGTTGGTGCGCGCACCGATGGTCACCTGGGAGTACTCGGCACGGGCGACCACGCCGAACCACAGCGTCACGTCCTGCCCCAGCGTCACGTCGCCCGCCAGCGCCACGTCCGGCGCGATGAAGCGGGCGGCCTTCACGTCCGGCGTGATGTCGTTGATGGTGAGGATGATCGGCACGGCACACTCCACGTCTGCGGACTTCCAAGCGAGCCGCCGAGGCAACCACACGCGAGGCAGCCGTGATCAGCCAGCACCAGCCCGGCCGTGAGCCGACCGAGCACCGACCGATCCCGGTGATCAGCGCCGAGCTGCGCGAGCTCGAGCGGCACATGGCCGAGATGCCGCCGCACCACTCGGGCGGCCGGGGCGCCAGCGCGTTCGACCGCGCCGACCGGCTGCGCCGCGAGCTCGCCGCCGCGAGGGCCGCCCACGACGCCACCCAGCAGCAGCAGCAGTGATCCCGACCCCGCGCCCGCTCATCGACCTTGTCCTGACGGTGCTGGCGCGGACCGTGCTGCGAGGCTTCTTCCGCAGCGTGGAGGTGGCCGGCGACGTCGACGTCGTGCGCGGCCGACCGATGATGGTGGTGGCGAACCACTTCTACGGCTTCGTGGACCCGGTGGTGCTGGTGCACGTGTTCGGCCGCATCCCCCGCTTCCTGGCGAAGTCGACCCTGTTCGAGAACGCCGCGCTGCGACCGCTGCTCTGGCTGGCCGGCGTCATCCCGACCTACCGCCAGCAGGACGGCAGCGACACCGGACGCAACGTCGGTTCGTTCGACGCGGCCACCCGCGTGCTGGCTCGCGGTGGCCTGATCGGGATCTTCCCGGAGGGCACCACCCACGACGACCCCTCGATCCGACCGGTGCGCACCGGTGCAGCCAGGCTCGCGCTGCAGGCGTACGCGGACGGTGTCGAGGATCTCGTCATCGTCCCGGTCGGCATCGTGTTCGACGACAAGATCGCGCTGCGCTCCCGCGTGCTGGCACGGGTCGGCGCGCCGGTCGAGGTCGGCGACGTCGTCGCGCGTCTCACCGCGGCCGGGATGGCGGCGACGTCCTCGGACCGTGACGCGGTGCGCACGCTGACGGCGATGATCGAGGAGCGGCTGCGGGCGGTCGCTCCCGACTACCGCGAGCCACGGCTGCCGCACATGCTGCGCCGCGCGGCTGGTGTCGCGTGCCGGGCACGCCCGGGCGCGCGGGTCGGACAGGTCTCGCTCGCCGACGAGGAGGAGCTCGCCCGACGGATCGTCACGGCCGGCCCGGCGGCGGTCGAGGAGGTCGACCGCGCCCTGGCGCGCTACCACCTCGACCTCGACATCGCGGGCATCGGCGACCTGCAGATCGAGGAGCGCCACAGCGTGACCGAGCTGCTGCGACGCACGCTCGCCGCGAGCTTCCGGCTCGTGCTGCTGACCCCGTTCGCCGTCGTCGGCCTGGCGTGGAACGTGCTGCCCTACACGCTGGTCCAGATGGCCGGCCGCGCCGTGCCGCGACCGGTCACGAAGGGCACGATCCGCCTCTCCACGGCGCTGCTGCTGTTCCCGGCGATGTGGGTGCTCGTGGCGATGAACGACGCCTGGACGGGGTTCTGGCCGGGGCTGGGGGTCGTGCTGGTCGCGCCCGCGCTGGGCATCGTGGCGGTCGCGTGGCTCGAGGGGCTGGTCAAGGGCTACCGCGACTGGCGCGGCTGGATCGCCCTGACCGACCGCCGCGCGCTGCTGCCGGACGTCGAGCGTTCACGTGCCGAGGTGGCCGCCGCCGTCGCCCGCGCCGTCGGCGAGCTGCCCTGACGCTGCTCGGCGCTACGGTCCTCCCCGCCTGCTGCACGCCTGCTGACTTCGTGAGGTCCCGCTGTGCGCGTCACCAACATCGGCCATGCCGGCCTGCTGATCGAGACCACCGGCGGCACCGTCGTGTGCGACCCGTGGTTCACGCCGACCTACTTCGCGTCGTGGTTCCCGTACCCGCGCAACGACCGGATGTCGGACGAGGTGATGCACGCCATCGCCACGTGCGACGTGCTGTACGTCAGCCACTCGCACAAGGACCACCTCGACGCCGAGTTCCTGCGCAAGCACGTCAACCACGACGCCCGCGTGCTGCTGCCTGACTTCTCGATCCCGCTGCTGCGCGACGAGCTGAGCGACCTCGGCTTCCACGACTTCGTGCACTGCCCCGACCGCGAGTGGGTCGAGCTCGGCGGCGGGCTGCGCGCGGCGATCATGGCGCTCGACGCCCCGAACGTGGGCCCGATGGGTGACTCGTCACTGCTGGTGGAGGACGCCACGGCCCGCATCCTGAACCAGAACGACGCGCACCCGTCCAACCTCGACTTCGCCACCGGCGACCGCCACACCGACGTGCACCTGCTCCAGCACTCGGGCGCCATCTGGTTCCCGATGGTGTACGACATGCCGCGGTCCGAGAAGGACGCGCTCACGCAGGCGAAGCGCCGTCGGCAGGTCGACCGTGCCAGCGCGTACCTCGCGATGGTCGACGCGCCGTACTACGTGCCGATGGCCGGTCCCCCGTGCTTCCTCGACGACGAGCTGTGGGCGTTCAACGACCTGCCCGGCCAGCCGTCGATCTTCCCGGACGGTGACTGGTTCAACGAGCAGCAGCGCGAGCGCGGCAACGACCGCGGCGTGCTGACGATCCCGGGCACCGCGTTCGACATCGTCGACGGCGAGCTGACGATGGTCGACGGCGGCCTGTCCGACGCCGAGCGCGAGGCGTGCTTCGGCGCCGGCAAGCAGGCCACGCTCGAGCAGTACCGCGACGACTGGGCTGGCTGGCTCGCCGCCGAGAAGGCCTCCTGGGCCGACGGACAGACGGGCCCCCTGCTGCCCGCGCTGCGGGAGTGGCTCGGGCCGCTGATCGCCGACGCCGAGCACACGCGCGCCGGCATCGGCGCGGCCGTGGGGCTGGTGGCCGGCGACGAGCGCATCGTGCTCGACTTCCCGCTCGGCGTGGTGCGGGCGTGGCGCGACGACGAGCACCCGGCGTTCTGGTTCTCGTTCCCACGTCCGCTGGTGGCCACCGCCGTGCGGGACCGCCTGCCGGACTGGGTGAACACGCTGTTCCTCTCGTGCCGCTTCGAGGCGCACCGCGACGGGCCGTACAACGAGTTCGTCTACACCTTCTTCAAGTCGCTCTCGACGGAGCGCATGGCGTACTGCGAGCGCTTCTACGCAGAGACGTCCGGGCCTGGGAACCGACCGCTGGAGTGGGTCGAGGTCGAGGGCTGGGTCGTGGAGAAGCGGTGCCCCCACCAGGGCGCGCACCTGGACCGGGTCGGCTCGGTGGAGGGCACCACGATCACCTGCGGGCTCCACGGTTGGGCGTTCGACCTCGAGACCGGGCAGTGCCTCACCAGCGAGGGCACCGACACCTCCCTGCGCGTGCGGGGACGCGCCGACCGGATCAGCGAGCTCGGCGAGACGACGCCGAACGCCTGACAGCCCCAGCCGAGCACGGGCTCCTCTGGGATCATGCGGCCCACGGGATGCCCTCCTCCTTCGCCTGCGCGAGGTCGTCGTCGACCAGCACCACGTCACGACCGGCCGCCGCGAGCAGCGACGCCGCCATCGCGGCCCGGAAGCCGCTGGCGCAGTGCACCCAGACCTGACCGTCGGGGACGTCCTCGAGGCGCTGCGGCAGCTCGTGGAGCGGGACGTGGACCGCGCCGTCGACGTGTCCCTCGGCGCGCTCGCTGTCCTGCCTGACGTCGAGCACCACGCAGCTGTCCTCGCGCAGCAGCGGCCGCAGGTCGTCGAACACGGCCACCGGGTAGCGCTCGGTCGCGTGCTTGAGGTCGTCGAGCATCGCGTGACCGGCGGGTCGGTCCACGCCGACCCTGGTCAGCTGGCGCTGCATGTCGTGGATGTCCTCGGGGTCGTCCGCGAGCAGCACCACCGGCGCCTCGGCGGGTCGGAGCCACGCCAGGTGCGCAACCGCGCCGTCCGCCAGCTCGATGTTCACGGTGCCCGCGAGGTGGTGGGCGGCGAACAGGTCACGGTCCCGTAGGTCCACCACGAACTCCCCGCGCTCCACCGCGTCGCGCACGGCCGTCTCGTCGAGCACGCGCACGGGCCCCAGATCGGAGGCGTCCGCCCCGGCACGGTTGCGCGCCTCGACGGCCGGGTAGTACGCCGGCGGGGCGTCGAGACCTGCCAGCAGCTGCTCGACGAAGCGGTCCTCGTCCCGGGTCGTGAGCGCGTCGTTGCGCTCGTGCTCCTCGCGGATCGTGGACTCGTCGACGTCGGCGAGCTCACCGGAGGAGCAGAAGCTGCCGAAGCCGTGGGTCGGGAGCACCTCCACGTGGTCGCGCAGCTCGACGCCGAGGCGGTTCACCGAGCGGTGCTGTAGCCGCGACATCTCCTCGGCGCGGTCACGCCCCTGCAGGTCCGTGCGGCCCACGGAGCCGAACAGCATGCTGCCGCCGGTGCACACGGCGACGTCCTCGCCGTCGACCACCACGACCCAGGCGAGGTGCTCCGGGGTGTGGCCGGGCGTGTGCACGGCCCGAAGCTTCAGGGAGCCGTCAGCGGCGACGCGCACGAGGTCGCCCTCGACCGTGGGCTGGTGCGCGAAGGACAGCTCCGCGTCGGCTGCCACGTAGTAGCGCGAACGGGTGCGCTCGGCCAGCGCGGCGCCGCCCGAGACGTAGTCGTTGTGGACGTGGGTCTCGAGCACCGCCGTGACGCGCACGCCTAGGTCGGCCAGCACCTTCTCGATGCGGTCGAGGTCGCGCTGCGGGTCCACGACGGCCGCGTGCACACCGTCGTGGATGACGTAGCTGCGGTCACCCAACGACGGGGTCTCGATCGTCGCGACGTGCCAGGTGGTGTCACTCATGAGGGTTTCCAGGAGAGGTGGAGGGGTGACCTTGCCCCTCGAGGTGGTCAGGCAAACCGGACGAGCCGCGCGCCGACCGCCCCGCAGGCGCCGAACACGGGCAGTTCGGTACCCTCCCTTGGACGCGCCGCCTCGGTGGCGCGTTCTGCATGTCCGGGGGTCGCGTAGACGACCCCGTCACCGCGCGCCCGGTGTGGCGCCGCTCCCCTCGCACGAGGTGCTCTCCATGGCCGTCCGTTCTGACCTGCGCAACATCGGCGTGATCGCTCACGTCGACCACGGCAAGACCACCCTCGTCGACGCCATGCTGTGGCAGTCGGGCGCCTTCGCCGACCACCAGCAGATCAACGAGCGTGTGATGGACTCGGGTGACCTCGAGCGCGAGAAGGGCATCACCATCCTCGCGAAGAACACCGCGGTGTCGCGCGACGGGATGACGATCAACATCCTCGACACCCCGGGCCACGCCGACTTCGGCGGCGAGGTCGAGCGCGCGCTGGGCATGGTCGACGGTGTGCTGCTGCTGGTGGACTCCTCCGAGGGCCCGCTGCCGCAGACGCGCTTCGTGCTGCGCAAGACGCTGGAGCTGAACCTCCCCGTCATCCTCGTGGTCAACAAGATCGACCGCCCGGACGCGCGCATCGACGAGGTCGTCGACGAGGTGTTCGACCTGTTCATCGACCTCGGCGCCACGGACGACCAGATCGACATCCCGATCGTCTACACCAACGCCCGTGACGGCATCGCCACGCTGGACCTCGACGTCGAGGGCACCAACCTCGACCCGCTGTTCGACACGCTGCTCGAGGCCGTCAAGGCCCCCGAGTACGACGAGGAGCACCCGTTCCAGGCGATGGTGTCGTCGCTGACCGCCGACCCGTACGTCGGTCGTATCGCGGTGGCTCGCATCCGCCACGGCAACGTCAAGAAGGGTCAGCAGGTCGCGTGGTCGCGCATCGACGGCTCGATCCAGCAGGCGAAGATCGTCGAGCTGTACAAGACCGACGCGCTCGACCGTGTGGCCTGCGAGACCGCTGGCCCGGGTGACATCATCCAGGTCGCCGGCATCCCCGAGATCACCGTCGGCGAGACGCTGACCGACCTCGAGGACCCGCGCCCGCTGCCGCCGCTGGTCGTGGACGAGCCCAGCCTGGCCATGACGCTCGGCGTCAACACCTCGCCGCTGGTCGGCCAGGACGGCAACAAGGTCACCGCGCGCCAGCTCGAGACGCGCCTCAAGGCCGAGCTCGTCGGCAACGTGTCGCTGCGCGTGAACACCACCGAGCGCCCCGACGTGTGGGAGGTGCTCGGCCGTGGTGAGCTGCAGCTGGCCATCCTCGTCGAGACGATGCGCCGCGAGGGCTTCGAGCTGACGGTCGGCAAGCCGCAGGTCGTCACCCAGGTCATCGACGGCAAGGTCCACGAGCCGGTCGAGCACCTGTCCATCGACGTGCCGGACGACTACGTCGGCACCGTCACGTCGCTGATCGGCACCCGCAAGGGTCGCATGCTCACGATGCACTCCAGCGGCACCGAGGGTGGCTGGTCGCGCGTGACGTTCAAGGTCCCGGCGCGTGGCCTGATCGGCTTCCGCACCGAGTTCCTCACCGAGACCCGCGGCACCGGCATGATCCACGCCACCTTCGACGGCTACGAGCCGTGGTTCGGCGAGATCAAGACCCGTCCGAACGGCTCGCTCGTCGCCGGCACGCCCGGCACGACCACCGGCTTCGCGCTGATGAGCATCCAGGAGCGCGGCACGCTGTTCGTGGGCCCGGGTGTGGACATCTACGAGGGCATGATCATCGGCGAGAACGCCCGTGACGAGGACATGGACGTCAACGCCGCGAAGGAGAAGAAGCAGACCAACGTCCGCTCCGCCGGCGCCGACGACGCGATCCGCCTCGCCCCGCCGCGCCTCATGGGCCTTGAGCAGGCGCTGGAGTGGATCCGTGACGACGAGGCCGTCGAGGTCACGCCGTCCAACGTCCGCATGCGCAAGACCAACCTCGACCAGGTCACCCGTGGCCGCGAGGCCAAGCACAAGAAGCGTGGCGACGCCCCCAAGGCGTGACGGTTCCGGCCCTGCACGACGTCCTGGCGGTCTCGACCGCCGGTGACGACGTGTTCGAGTCACGCTCGGCGTCGCACCTGCAGGCGACGCGCATGTACGGCGGCGAGGTCGCGGCGCAGGCGCTGATGGCGGCGCAGGCGACCGTGCCTGCGGACCGCCCCGTGCACTCGTTCCACGGCTACTTCGTGCTGGGCGGCGACCCCGCCCAGCCGCTGCAGCACCACGTGGGGCGCACGCGCGACGGCGGGTCGTTCACGACCCGCCGCGTCCGCTCGGAGCAGTCATCGGGCGAGGTGTTCATCGCGATGGCGTCGTTCCAGCGTCACGAGGACGCGAGCATCGCCCACCAGCTGCCGCACCTACGGCTGCACGCGCCCGACGAGTCGATGACCGTCGACGAGGTCGCGGCCGCGTCGGACGAGCTGACCGGCAGGTGGCTCGGCTTCCTGCGGGGGGCCTTCCCGTGGGAGCTTCGCTTCCCGGCGATGCCGCCGCGTCCCGGCAGCGTCGACGAGGGCCCCCGTCGCACCTGGTTCCGCGCCGTCGGCGCGCTGCCGGACGCTCCGGGTGCCCACGCCGCGGCGCTGATGCACGCGTCGGACATGTTCCTGCTGGGGTCGGCCCTGCAGCTGCACGGCGTGCCGCTGCGCGAGCCCGGCCTGTTCGTCACCAGCCTCGACCACACCGTGTGGTTCCACCGCCCGGTGCGCGTCGACGACTGGCTGCTGTACGACGCCCGCAGCTCGTGGGCCGACAACGGTCGCGCGCTGTGCCGGGGTCGGTTCTTCGACACCGACGGTCGGCTCGTGGCCACCGTCGCGCAGGAAGGCCTCGTGCGGCGGTCCTGAGCTCGAGTGCTCCGGCGTCGCCTAGGCGGTGGCCGGCGTCTCGGTGAGCCAGCCGTGCGCCTCGGCGTGGTCCCACACGTCGATCGCCGGGGGTTCGACGCCGAGGGCCGTCAGCGCGGTGCAGACCTGGCTGCGGTGGTCACTGCCGTGGTGCAGCGCCTGCGCGATGCGCGTCCCGAGCGGCGCCCCGTTCGTCGAGCCGTCGGCGTGCTGACGGGTGAGCATGCGGTCGGGGTCGAGGTCACCGGCGAGCACACGCTCCCAGGCAGGCCCACAGCGCTCGGCCGCGGCACGCATCGCCGCGACGTCCATCGTCGCGTCGTCGATGCGCTCGAGGTCGCCGAGGAACGCCAGGTAGCCGACGTCCGCGCCGACCAGGTGGCGCAGCGTGTCGATGATCGAGCCGAACGTGCCGGGCACCGTGGTCGCCAGCTGGGCGTCGTCGAGCCGCGCGCACGCGTCGAGCAGGCGCAGCGTCGCCCAGCTGTGATGGGCGAAGGCGACGTGCAGGACGCTGTGCATGAGGGGCTCCGTGATCGGGGTGCGGGACGCCCACGAACGTAGACCCGCGGGCCCCTCGGCCGAGCGGCCTTGACGCCCACGCGGCTGGGGGTGCACCGTCGCAGGTCTCGGGGATCGGAGGTCTCGTGACCGAGCGCAAGCCTGCCAGCGAGAGCGTCGACTCGTTCGTGGAGCGACAGATCCGCGAGGGTCAGGAACGCGGGGCGTTCGACGGCCTGCGCGGCGCCGGCAAGCCGCTGCCTGGCATCGACCGCGGTGGCGACGACGAGATGTGGTGGGTCCGGCGCAAGCTCTCCGACGAGCAGCTGCTGGCGCTGCCGCCGGCGCTGAAGGCCCGCTACGAGCGTGACCAGGCGCTGTTGGCGATCCAGGCCGCGACGACCGAGACGGCCGTGCGCGCCATCGTGGCGGACGTCAACACCAAGATCCTGCGCATAAACATGACCGCGCACACCGGCCCACCGACGGACACGATGCCGCTGGACCCGGAGCGCACCGTGGCTCGATGGCGGGCGGACCCGAGCACGCGCGAGGTCACCGTGACGGCCACCACGCCGCCCCCGACGCCGCTTTCGCGTCGTGAGCGCCTGCGCCGACGCCTACGGCGCGGGTCAGGCGGAGCCCAGGGCCGACTCGGCTGACAGCTCAGCCGAGCAGGCGCAGCAGGGCGCGCTCGTCAGGGTCGAGCAGCCCCACGATGCCGTCATCGTCGTCGTAGGCGTCACGCAGGCGACCGCTGCCGTGGGCGTCGAGCACGGCGGGGTGGACGTAGCTCGAGCGTGCGACGGCACGGGTGTTGCCGAGGGCATCGGCCGCCACGTCGACCGCTGCGAGGCGCTGGGTGTCGAGCTCGCGCTCGTCGCACGTCTCGGGCTGGGTGCGCAGCGCCGACAGGGCGCGCACGGTGCCGCCCCAGGTGCGGAAGTCCTTCGCCGAGATCTCGCTCTCGGTGACGGCGCGCAGGTGGGCGGTGACGTCCTCGCGTCGCAGGTCACGCCACTCCCCCGAGGGCTCCTGCCAGCCCAGCAGCTGGGGCAGGCCGACCTCGAACATCTGCGCCAGCTGCCCGACCAGCCGCCGGTCCCGCAGCGTGACGGACTGCTCGACACCGCTCTTGCCGAGGAACTCCATCGTGGCGACCGTGACGCCGATGTCGATGTGCTCATGGCGCAGGGTGGTCAGGCCGTGGCCGCCGTCCTCGTCGGCGTGGTCCTCGCTGCCGACGCGCAGCAGCGTCGCGTCGAGCACGCCGATCGCGAGCGCAAGCACCCGGTCGTGGTCGAGCGTGCGACGGCGCAGGTCCGCGTCGACCCGTCGTCGGATCGTCGGCAGCACCTCACCGAAGCTGGGCAGCGACGAGAACTTCACGGCCTCACGGACCGCCCGCCAGGTGTCGTGGTAGCGGTACTGCTTGCGGCCGGCGTCGTCGCGACCGGTCGCCTGGAGGTGCCCGTGCGGCTCCGCGCAGATCCACACGTCCGACCAGGCAGGCGGGACCGCCAGCGACAGACACCGTTGGCGGGGCTCCCCCTCCAGCAGCTGGCCCTCGGGGTCGTGGAACGAGAAGCCACGGCCGCGGCGGACGCGGGCGATGCCCGGTCCGGAGTCGTCGCTGAGCACGAGCCCGACCGCGTCGGCGTGCTGCTGGTCGGTGGCGGCGCCGTTGAGCCTCGCCACGACGTCCAACGCCTGCAACGGATCCATGCGCCCTCCTCGGTGACCGAGGAGCAGATGCCCCATCGTGCACCGCACGAGACGCCGAGCAGCCTGATCCGAAGCGCGGGCGCGGCCGGACCCGCCGGGGCGTCAGGCCCAGGCGGGGAGCGGTCGTTCGACGTCGAGCAGGTCCCACAGG
>JBFGFG010000038.1:0-12075 GCA_041579655.1 Nitriliruptoraceae bacterium | reverse complement strand
TCCTCGCCGGCTCCATGAAGGAGCGCTACCACACGTACGAGATCGACGAGATCGGCGGTGGCATGCTCACGAAGATGCCGCGCTACGGCGTGCTGTTCGTCTACACGTCGGTGGCGTCGCTGGGTCTGCCCGGTCTCGCCGGCTTCTGGGGTGAGTTCACGGCCATGTGGTCCGCGATCACCCCGGGCGGCTCGCTCAACGTCGACTACGACGGGCTGTACCTGGCCCTGGTCATCGGCGCCGCGCTCGGCACCGTGCTGACCGCCGGCTACTTCCTGTGGCTGATCCAGCGGGTCATCCTCGGCAAGCCGTCGACCCACTGGGCCGGCGAGAAGCTCGACGACATCATGGCTGTCGAGTACGTCTCGTGGGTTCCGCTGGCGATCATCATCCTCGTGATGGGTGTGCTGCCGCAGGTGATCTTCGGCGTGCAGAACGACGCCGTGAACAACCTCGTGAGCTTCTTCACCGTCTGACCTGTCCGGCGCCCCTCCGAGGGCCCGGCAACCGAAGGCCACCACCGTGCAGCAGATCGACTACCTCGCCATCGCGCCCGAGCTCACGCTCGTGGCGACCGCGATCCTGGTCCTGCTCGTCGACCTCGTCCTGCGAGGCGACTACAAGCAGCTCGCGAACCCCATCTCGACCGTGGGCGCCGTCGTGGCGCTGGTGTTCACCCTCACCCAGTGGGGGGACGACCGCACTTTCCGCGCCGGCCCGGGTGGTGCCGACATCTTCGTCGTCACCGACTTCGCGCTGGTGTTCAAGACGGTGTTCCTCGTCGCGCTCATCGCGGTGCTGGGGATCTCGTGGCGGTACTTCGCCGAGGGCCGCTACTTCCAGGGCGAGTACTACTTCCTGCTGCTCGTGGCGTTCCTCGGGATGCTGGTCATGCCGTCCGCGCGTGACCTGCTGACGCTGTTCGTGGCGCTCGAGACGGTCTCGATCCCGGGCTTCGTGCTCGCGGGTCTGCGCAAGCGCGACCTGTACTCGTCCGAGGCCGCCATCAAGTTCTTCCTCATCGGCGTGCTGTCCGTGGCGCTGATGCTGTTCGGCACCAGCATCGTGTACGGCTACACCGGCACGACGTTCCTCACCGAGATCGCCGCGCACCCGGCGATGGCCAACCCGGAGCCGGCGCTGTACGCCGCGATCCTGCTGGTCATCGTGGGCTTCGGCTTCAAGGTCTCTGCCGTGCCGTTCCACTTCTGGGCGCCGGACACCTACGCCGGTGCACCGATGCCCGTCGCCGCGATGCTCGCCGTCGCGTCCAAGGCGGCTGGCTTCGCCGGCCTCATCGGCGTCACCTACTTCGCCTTCCTGCCGGCCGCCGACGCGTGGGCGCCGATCATCGGTGTGCTCGCCGCGCTGACGATGACGCTGGGCAACCTCATCGCCCTGCAGCAGCGCGACATCGTTCGCCTGCTGGCGTACTCGTCGGTCGCGCAGGCGGGCTACATGCTCGTCCCGTTCGGCGTGATGGCCTCGGGTGCCGCGGCTGCCGGCACCAACGCCGACAGCCTCGAGGCGGTCGTGCTGTACCTCGCGGCCTACACCCTGATGAACATCGGCGCCTTCGGCGTCGCGATCGCCGTGAACCGCAAGACCGGTGACCGCGCCATCGCCGACTTCAGCGGGCTGGGAAGCCGCTCGCCGCTGCTGGCGATGGGCCTGACCACGTTCCTGCTGGCGCTGGCGGGCATCCCGCCGACCGTCGGCTTCTGGGCCAAGTTCGAGGTGTTCTTCGCTGCCGCCGGCGTCGGCACCGTGTTCGGCTACACGCTGGCCGCGTTCGTCGCGGTGAACTCCGTGATCGCGATGTTCTACTACCTGCGCCTCGCCGCCACGATGTGGATGGGCGCGCCGCGCGAGGGACAGGCCCAGCTGCAGCCGGGCCTCAACCTCCAGCTGGTGGTCGCCGGTCTGGCCGTGCTGACGCTGGTGTTCGGCGTCATCCCGGGCGTCATCACCGACCGCGTCCAGGACAGCTCGGTGGTCGCCACCGACGGCTGATCGACCCCGTACTCCAGCGACGCCCGTCGACCCCTCGGCGGGCGTCGCTGCATCCCGGCCGCCCCGCAGCGCGGCGCGCCCCGCGACACATCCCAGCCCAGGTCCGGGACCGGCCCGCAGATGTGTCGCCTGCGACACATCCGCGGTCGCGGCACGGCCGCCTCCCCAGATGGGTCGTATGCGACACATCCGCGGTCGCCGTGGGGTCGGAGCGCCGCGTGCCTGCGCCGCGACACATCCCAGCCCAGGCCCCGGACCGGCCCCCAGATGTGTCGCCTGCGACACATCCGCGGTCGCGGCACGGCCGGCTGCCCAGATGGGTCGTGTACGACACATCCGCGGTCGCGGTGGCGTCGGACGCGCGGATGTGTCAGGCGGTGCGCTCAGCGTGCCAGCGCTCGAGGTGGCGGATGAGGTCGCCGGTGCGGTGCCGCGGCGGGATGATGCGCGGGTCGATCCCCTTGGCGCGGAACGCAGCTGCGGTCACCTCGCCGATGGCGGCGGCGTGGACGTCACCGGCCAGCACCGTGGTGAGCCCGTCGAGCAGGCCGTGACGCTCGGCGATCACGACGAGGTTGTCCACCGCGATGGCGCTGGTGCAGATCAGCACGTCGAGCTGCGCGTCGACCGCGGACTCGACGAGGTGGCGTGCGGCGGCGTCGTCGGTGGGCACGCCGGTCCGGTACGGCAGCAGGCGGTGCATGCTCACCCCGAGCTCGGCGAGCTCCTCGTACACCGCGCTCGTGCGGCCCGAGTGCTGGATGGCGAGGTGGTCGCCCGCCGTGAGGTGCTCGCTGAGGTACGCCGCGACCGACGCGTCGCTCTCCTCGGCCGAGACGTGCACGGGCGTGATGCCGAGCGCCGATCGCAGCCCGCCCACGGCCTTCGCGCCGCGCGCCACGCAGCGGGTGGTGCCCAGCACAGCCCGTAGCTGCTCGCCGCGGCCGTGGCGGTCCGCCACCTCGGCGAGCAGGCGCGAGCCGATCCCGGTGTTGGCCACGTACCAGTCAGGTGGCGTCGCCAGCAGGGCGTCCAGCTGCGGGAGGAGCTCCTCGTCCGGTGCGGGCTGGTCCGGCTCGATCGTCGGCCCGAGCAGCGCCACGGCGCCGCGCCGCTCCAGCGAGGTGCACAGCTCGACACCCTTGCGCGCGCCGGTGACCCCGATGCGCAGCCCGTCCAGCGTCAGCGTCCCTCCGCCGTCCACCGGGCGGCTCAGTAGCGGACCGTCGTCGGGTCGACACGGTCGGCCCAGGCGACGAGTCCGCCGTTGACGTTCCAAGCGTCCCCGAAGCCGTTGTCGCGCAGGATCTGGACCGCCTTCGCACCGCGCAGGCCGGCGCGGCAGTGCACCAGCACCGTGGCGGTCCGGTCGAGCTCGACCAACGTCTCCTCGAGCCCTGCCAGCGGCAGCAGCCGCCCGCCGAGGTTCACCGTCTCGTACTCGGTGTCCTCGCGCACGTCGACGACGACCACGTCGTCCTGCGTGCGCAGCTCGGCGAAGCGCTCGACCGTGATGTCGAACGGGGACTGGTTCGGCGCCTGCGAGCCGCCGAGGCGCGTGACGATGTCCGAGGCGTTCACGGGACCGGCGGTGACCCGAGCGCACGGGGCGTCCCGGGGGTCGTCGCTGGCAGCGGCCTCGACGCGGACGTCCTCGCCGTACGCCGTCGCCATCGCGGTCTGCAGCGCGTCCGCCAGCGCCGCGGACGGCGCCTCGAGCGACGCGGCCAACGAGCGGTCGCGCAGCTCGAACACCGGGCTGCCGAGGTCGAGGTCGAGCGCCACCGAGCCGTCGTACGCGAACGCCTCGACGAACACCGCGGCCATCCGCAGCAGGTCCGTCGCCTGGGTCGCGAGGTCGTCGGCGTGCGAGCGCTTGCGCAGCAGCCGCAGCCCGTCCGGCTCGACGCCGTAGTCGACGTCGTGGCCGATCAGCACCACACCGGGCCCGTCGGGCACGTGGCGGTAGTCGGCGACGTCGAGGATCGCGCCCTCGACCCAGCCGCGCTGGATGAAGCGGTGCAGCACGGCCAGCACCGGCTCGAGGTCGGTCAGCGGGGTGTTCGCCGGGATGAACAGTGAGGTGCGGAGCGGGTGCACGGGGGGCCTCCGAGGGCGCGGTGCGGGTGTGGCAGCGGGGTCGGTCGGCGTCAGCCGGCCTTCACCTCGGCGATGGCGGTCTTCTCGGCGGTGATCCGCGCGTCGCAGCTGTGGCACGCCTCGACGAACAGCTGGGCCTCCTCGACGCGACGGGCTGCCGTGGCGGCGTCGCCCGACGGGGTGGGGTCGGCGTGACGCTCCAGCAGGTACTGCCCGAACTTGCCCTTGGCGAAGCGGTCGAAGAACAGCTTCGTGTCGTAGAACCGGTCGGTCCACTCGGCCACGATGTTGTCCGGGTCCTCGGTCACGTCGATGAACTCGGTGCGCACCAGCGCGCGGGCTGCCAGCAGCATCGCCTTGTACGCGTGCTCCTCGGCGGCGACCGGGTCCTTCTCGTCGAGCGCGACCTGTGCCTCGAACACCTCGGCCTCGCCGCGGATCACCTCGATGCCGAACAGCGACACCACCTCACCGGCGCACTCGCCGATGCCGAGGTCGCCCATCGAGTACTGCCGCGCGTCGGCGTGGTCGACGAAGAACGACGGGTCCTCAGCGTGCGTGGGCATCGTCATGAACGGCTCGACGATGGCGCGCAGGCCACGCTTGCCGAGCCGGCCGACCCAGGTGTGGAACGTCTCGTCGCCCTCGCGCTCGGCGAGGAACGTCTCGGTGATCGCGTCCACGACCTTGGGGGCGTTCTTGGAGGGGACAGCACCGACGGCCATGCCGTACTCGCCGCCGTTGTTGTCGCGCTGGCCACCGAGCACGACCTGGAAGTGCGGCATGCGCCGCCCGTCCACGGCGCGCGAGTTGCCGTAGAA
Organism: Nitriliruptoraceae bacterium; assembly: GCA_041579655.1. Classification (GTDB taxonomy): domain Bacteria; phylum Actinomycetota; class Nitriliruptoria; order Nitriliruptorales; family Nitriliruptoraceae; genus JBFGFG01. Next base: position 7,141 of record JBFGFG010000038.1, on the reverse strand, counting down.
ACCGATGTCGGCGATGTGGTGCTGGGCGCAGCTGTTGAAGCAGCCCGACACCTTGATGGACAGGTCCTCGGTGGCCTGCGGCAGCTCGCGGCCCTTCAGCTGGTCGATCAGCACGCCGGCGAGCCCGCGGCTGGCCGAGATGCCGAGCTTGCAGGTGTCGGTGCCGGGGCACGCGGTGACGTCGGCCATGGTGTCGGCGCCGGGCGCGCCGAGCCCGGCGGCCACGAGGCCCTCGTACAGCGCCACGAGGTCGGCGCCGCTGATGAACCGCACCACCATGTTCTGGTCGACGGTGGTGCGCACGTTGTCGCCGGCGAACCGTCGGGCGAGGTCCGCCAGCGCACGGGTCTGCAGCGTGGTGAGGTCACCGAGCGGCAGGTGGATGGTGATGGCGCGGTAGCCGTCCTGGCGCTGGGTGCGGGTGTTGGTCCGCAGCCACTGCTCGAAGCCGTCCGGGTAGGGGCCGTCGGGCACGGGACCGCCCTCGCGGACCGGGGCGCCACCGACGTCCGGCAGGTCCTCGCCGACCATCGCCGTGTGGCGCGGGTCCGGCGGGATGACCTTCATCTCCTCGGCGACCAGACGCCGGAACTCCTCGATGCCGAGCTTGGCGATCAGGAACTTCAGGCGCGCACGGTTGCGGTTCTTCTTCTCGCCCAGCCGCGCGAACACCCGGCTGATCGCCTGGATCTCGACGAGGAACTCCTCGATGGGCGTGAACTCGCTGAGCACCTCGGCCTGGTGCGGCACGGTGCCGAGCCCGCCGCCGACCACGACCTTGAAGCCCTTGCGGCCGTCCGCGTCGAGCTTGGCGATGTAGCCCGCGTCGTGGATCTGGACCAGGCCGTGGGCGCCCTCCTCGGCGCAGCTGAACGCCGGCTTGAACTTGCGGCCGAAGTCCTGCACGTCGGGGTGCCCGAGCAGGAACTCCATCAGGGCGCGGGCGTACGGGGTGACGTCGAACGCCTCGTCGTGCTCGACGCCGGCCCACGGGCACGCGGTGACGTTGCGGATCGAGTTGCCGCAGGCCTCGCGCGTGGTGATGCCCACCGCAGCGAGCCGCCGCATCATGTCCGGCGTGTCCTCGATGTGCACGAAGTGCAGCTGGAAGTCCTGCCGCGTGGTGACGTGGAGGATGTCGTCGGAGTACTCCTCGGCGCAGTCGGCGAGCACGTCGAGCTGCTCGGGGGTGACGCCGCCGAACGGCAGCTTGATGCGCTGCATGCCGGGGGCGTCCCACAGCGTGTCGTGGCCCTTCGTGGGCACGTCACGGTCGAGCGGCAGCTCGCGCGTGGCGTAGCCGTCGAAGCGCTGCCCGTTGTCGTAGCGCTGGCCGTACGCGCCGCGCCGCAGACGCGCCTCGGCGAACACCGTCTCCTCGATCCGGTCCTGCTTGCGCAGCTCCATCAACGACTCGAACTCGTCGATCTCAGCCGCCCAGGCGTCGTCGATCGTGCCGTCGAGCAGCTGGCTCCAGGAGGTGGGGGCTGGCACGTCGCGCCTTCGTCGTCTGGTGTGGCCTGTGACGGGGCATCCAACCCGGTCGAGGTGTCTGCGGACACCCCAGAGGGGTCAAGGGTGCGAACCGGCCGGCCGTCGGAACGTCCGGCGCACGGGCGTCGTTGACCATGATGCCCACCCCCGACAGGCGCCCGACAGGCCCCCACATCCCCACGAGAGGTCGCGATGTTCCGCTCAGCCAAGACGTTCATCCTGCTGGCAGGTCTCACCGGCCTGCTGCTGCTGGTGGGGTCGGCGTTGGACGCCGGCTCCGGCGGGTCGACGTTCACGACGCTGATGCTGCTGGTCAGCATCGGCATGAACCTCGTGGCGTACTTCAAGGGCAAGGACATGGCGCTGCGCTCGGCCCGTGCGGTCCCGATCGACGGCTCGACGCCCGATGGTGCGCGCGTGGCCCGCATCGTCGCTGAGCTCGCCGCCGAGGTGGGTCAGCCGGTGCCGGAGCTGTACATCTCACCCTCGCCTCAGCTGAACGCGTTCGCGACCGGCCGCAACCCGGACAACGCGGCGGTGTGCGTGAACGAGGGCCTGCTGCGCGCGCTCGACGACCGCGAGCTGCGCGGCGTGCTGGGCCACGAGCTCCAGCACGTCTACAACCGCGACATCCTCATCGGCACGGTCGCCGGCGTGATCGCGGCGCTGATCGGCTACCTCGCGTTCGTGGCCCGCTTCGCCGCGATGTTCGGCGGCGGCCGCGACGAGGACCGCAACCCCCTGGCGCTGATGGCGGTGGCGTTCGTCGCGCCGATCGCGGCCACCGTGATCCAGCTGGCCGTCACCCGCTCACGTGAGTCGCTGGCCGACGACACCGGCGCCGAGCTGACCGGCGAGCCGCTCGGCCACGCGATGGCGCTGCGCACGCTGGAGGCCGGTGCCAACGACCCGCGTCTGCTGCGCGCCGGGGGCGTGCCGTCGGAGACGACCAACGCGTACGCGCACCTGTACATCGCGGCACCGTTCGGCGGTCGCGCCGCGTTCGCGAAGCTGTTCTCGAGCCACCCGCCGATCAGCGAGCGCATCGCGCGGCTTGAGGAGCGGGCGCGTCAGCTCGGGGACCCCGGCGCCCCGGTGAACCCCTACCTCGACGGCGGCCCGAGCTGGCCGACCGGTTGAGCGGTCAGGCGTCCTGCGGCTCGTCGGGGGCCGGCTCGACCTCGGCCTCGCGCTGCAGCCAGCGGGTCATCCACGTCACGCTGGCGAAGAACAGCACCACGCCGGCAACGGCCAGCCACACACCGCCGCGCTCGTACGCGTTGCCCAGCAGCGCGCCGATCCCGACCGTCACGGCGAACGAGATCACCGCACCGAACGTGTCGGCGAGCTGGTAGCGCCACACGTTGACGTCGCTGGTGCCGGCGGCTGCGGCCAGCACCGTCGGCGGCAGCGCCGCGATGCGGCCGAGGATCGCGATCGTCGGTCCCTTGCGCGCCAGCAGGGTGCGGGCCAGCGCGAAGTTCTTCGGCGTGACCGAGCGCTGGATCCACCTCGGACCCTCGCCGCGGGCGATGGCGGGGCCGTAGGCGCGACCGATGAAGAAGAACGCCCAGTTCATGATGATCATCAGCGGTGCCCACGCGAGGAACAGCAGCAGCAGGTTCACCTCGCCGGTGGTGCGGTACAGCCCGCCGCCCCACAGCTGGATGTCCTTCGACGGGCGGATCAGCAGCAGCCAGTAGATGTTGGAGGTCGTGCCGCCGCCGATGCTCGCCACCAGCGGTGCCACGATTGTGAAGAACGTCGTGATCGGGACAACCAGGCGCGCGATGCCGACGCCGACGACGAAACGTCGGAAGCCGGGGTGCATCGTCTCGGCGTCGTGCGGGACGTGGGTCTCGAGCACGGGCGCGCCGTCGATGAGCACCTGTTCGGCGTCGGGGTCGTCGGTCACGCGAGGTTCCGCTCGTCAGCATGTTGCGTGCAGCGTTCGTAGCGGCGACGCGTCTGGGTGCCCCAGTGTGACCGACCGCAGCGCGTGGCGCGTCGACGCCTGTCCGTGTGTCGTTGAGCGATGTGCGCCCATCTCGGACAGCAGAGCGCCGGTCGTACTTGGGTCGGTCACGCGGGTGGGTGCCGGCATGGCCCGAAAGGGCGGGGTCGCGTCCACCGGTTCAACGAACACTCCAGGGGGAGACCATGAACAGAACACGAACGCACCGACTGCTGCCCACGATGGCCGCGGTCGTGATGATGGTGGCGCTGACAGCGCCGTCCGCCGGCGCGCATCCGGACGGCAGCGGGATCGACGACGATCCGGCCCACGCCGAGCACGACGGCGAGCTGCACCCGGCCGGTGACCTCGGCGCGCCCATCGCGACGCTGGATGCCTCGACGTCCGATGACATCGTGTCGAGCGGTCCCAGCGCGAAGGTCACGAAGAACCTCGGCGTGGCCGGTCGCGGCAACCGCGAGCTGCCCAACGGTACGACCGACGTGTGGGAGCACGACGGGTTCGCGTACCTCGGCACCTTCAACGACCCGTGCGGGACGGGCCAGGGCTTCGTGTCCGGTGGTCCCGTCGAGCTGATCGACGACCCGACCGCACCAGGCGTGGCGATCTACGACGTCCACAACAACAACAAGCCGAGCTACGTCGGCAACCTCCCGTCCGTCGCCGGCAGCCGCGTCAACGACGTCAAGGTGATGGCGATGAACCAGGGCGCCGTGCTCGTCTACTCCAACGAGCCGTGCAACGGTGGGCCTGGTGGCTTCGAGGTGTTCGGCGTCGACGACCCCACCAACCCGGTCCACATCGCACACGTCCAGACCGACGACCTCAACGTGCTGCTGAACCGGGACTTCGGCTTCACCGACAACGGGGTGCACAACAACTACCTGTTCACGCGTGACGGCCGGGACTACAACGCGGTCCAGGTCGAGGGTCTGCTCGGCAGCTTCCAGGTCTACGACATCACCGACCCGACGCAGCCCGCCCTCGTGACGTGGTTCGGCGCCGAGTACCTGCTGGACCCGAGCGTGGACTGGCAGACGACCGAGAACTTCCCGAAGATCCTCGAGGCCAACACGTACCTGAACGCCGGGTACGGCGCGTCGCAGAACCGGTTCCTGCACGACCACTACGTCACCGCGGACGGCTCGCAGGCGTACCTCGCGAACTGGGACGCCGGACTGCTGCTGGTCGACCTCGGTGACCTTGACGGCACGGCAGCAACGCTGGTCAGCCAGGCGATCGACATCACCAGCGAGGACGGCGAGGTGAACAGCCACTCCGTGTGGCCGAACGCCGATGGCACCGTCGTCGTCGAGGGCGAGGAGGACTTCGCTCCGTTCGAGGCGACCTTCAACATCACCTCCGGACCGGCAGCAGGCGGTTACGCGGCTGCGGAAGGTGCGATCACCGTCCCGCTGGTCAGCCTTCCGGGCCAGTCCATGAGCGGCTCGACCCGGTACGTGGGGCTCGCCTGCCCGGGCGACACCCTCCCGCCGGCTGCGCCGGGTGAGATCGCACTGATCCAGCGAGGTGTGTGCTTCTTCACCGACAAGATCGACAACGCCGAGGCCGCCGGGTACGCCGGCGTGGTCGTGTTCAACGACGCCGCCCGCGGTGACGCGCTGGTGTCGATGGGCGGGAACCCGGCCGGGCTGCCGGGTGTCTTCGTCGGTCACAGCACGGGCCTGCTGATCGCAGGCGTCGGCTCGGCCGGCGACCTGGTCATCGGTGCGACAGGTGAGTCGGTCGCCGCGACAGCCGAGCCCAACGGCTGGAGCGGTATGCGGATCTGGGACTACTCGGACCCGACGAACCCGGTGCTGGCGTCGACCTTCAACACGGTCTGCTCCGCGAACCCGCTCGATGCCTCGTGCGACGAGCGGGGGACCTACTCGAGCCACAACGTCGTGGTCGACGGGAACAAGGCGTACATCTCGTGGTACGCCGAGGGTCTGCTCGTGCTGGACGTCTCGGACCCGTACAACCCTGTCGAGGTGGCGCGCTACCACGAGAGCGGTCCGGGGTTCGAGGCCCAGAACAACGGCATCCAGGACATCTGGGGCGTCTACAAGACGGCCGGCAGCCCGTGGGTGTACGCGTCTGACCGCAACGGCGGCCTGTACGTGCTCAAGGAGTACGGCGCAGGTTCGGCGAAGAAGGGCAAGGGCAAGGTGGGCGGCTGAGTCCACCACCGAGTGCTCGGGGGTCGCGCCGAACGGCGTGGCCCCCGAGCCGTTCGATTGATCGTCCGGTGGCGGGGGGTGCGGTCACCCGCAGCAACCCTCACCGACCGCCGCGGTCAGCGGGAGTCCGCTCGGCAGCGTCGCGAGCTCGGGGGCCTCACACGCGTCCGCCTCGGTGATGCCGCTGCCGCCGCAGACACCGGTCTCGGGCAGCACCAGCTGCACCTCGCGGGCTGCGGCCTCGTCGCCGGCGAGCATGGCCACGATCGAGCGCACCTGCTCGTAGCCGGTGAGCGCGAGGAAGGTCGGGGCGCGGCCGTAGCTCTTCATGCCCGCGATGTAGAAGCGGTGCTCCGGGTGGGCCAGCTCGGCCTCACCGTGCGGCGGGACGCTGCCGCACGAGTGCACGTTGGGGTCGATCAGCGGCGCGAGCGTGCGCGGTGCCTGCGTGCTCGGGTCGAGGTCGACGCGCAGCTCGCTGGTCAGCGACAGGTCGGGGCGGTAGCCGGTGGCGGTCACGATCCGGTCGACGGCCTCCACGCGTCGGCCGTCCTCGGCGACCAGCGCGATCGCCCCGCCACCGCAGCAGCCGCCGTCGACGCCGGCGACCTCGACGGTCCGGAACCCGGTCACGGCGGTGACGGCGCCGGAGTCGACCAGTCGCTTGGTCGCCAACCCCAACGCCCCGCGCTGAGCGAGCTGGTCGTCCGCGCCGCCGCCGTAGGTGGACGCGGCGTCGGCGCGGCGGATCACCCAGGTGATGGTCGTGGTGGGGTCCTCCGCGCGCAGCCTCGCGAGCAGCAGCAGCGCGTTCATGGCGGTGTGGCCCGCGCCCACGACCGCGGTGTGCTGCCCGAGGTGCAGCGCACGGACCGCCGGGTCGTCGATGTCGGGGGCGCCGGAGGTGATGCGCTGCGCGTGGGTCACCTCGCCCGGGACCGCGAGGCCGTCGGCGCCCAACGGGTTCGGCGTCGCGACCGTGCCGGACGCGTCGATGACGGCGGACGCGAGCAGCCGCTGCGGGCCGTCCGGCGTCTCGAGGTACAGCACGAACGGAGCGGCGTCGCGGAAGGCGTCGGTCATGACGTCGAGGCCCTGGCGGCTGATCGCCGTCACGCGGTGGTTCGTGCGCACCACGCCGAGCGCCTCGGCGAGGGGCTCGAGGTACGACGAGGCCCACTCGGCGCCGGTGGGGAACACCGCGCCGTCGGGCGCGGTCCAACCGGTGGGCGCGAGCAGCTTCGCCGCGGCTTCGTCGACCAGCTGGTCCCAGCTGGAGAACAGCCGCACGTGGCCCCAGCTGCGCACGTTCGCGGCCGGACCGTCGCCGGCCTCGAGCACGATCGTCGGCAGGCCGCGAGCGTGCAGCTGCGCGGCGGCGGCCAGACCGGTCGGGCCTGCGCCGACGACGACCACCGGCAGGTCCGTGGCGATTGCGGGCACGGGCGAGTCCTTGTATCGATAACCGTCGATGTATCGACAGCAATCT
>JBFGFG010000037.1:0-12104 GCA_041579655.1 Nitriliruptoraceae bacterium | reverse complement strand
TGTGGGGGAGGGTTCTGTGCTCATGGGGCAGGGAGGCTACGGCTCCACGGCGGCAGCGATGCGCCGCAGGCCCAGGGCGCACACCGGGGCGTAGAACGGCGCCCAGCCCGGGACGCCCATGATCGCGTCGCAGCTGCCGTCGTCACGCGGCTCCACGCGGTGCGACGTGGCCTCGACGCCGGCCACCTCCCAGCCCCACGAGCGGCCGTCCTCGACGTGCGTGATCCGGAACGGCAGCCACGGGCCGAGCCCGGTGCGGACCCGGCCGGTCATGCCGGTCCGCACCATCGCGTCCCGCGGGTCGACAGCCCGCACCGACGGGCCCCACGCCGGCCAGCGGGCCGTGCTGGCCAGCTCGTGCCAGACGGCTGCGGCCGGGGCGCGGATGTGTCGGCGGACCTCCACGCGCCCTCCCGGTCGTCGGTCGACGAGCGACACGGTAGGTGGGAGGCGCTCGGTAGCGTCGGCGGTCCAGTCCGGAGGCGCACGCATGGTGATGTTCGAGCAGCTCGCGTGGTCGCAGACCGACGCCGGCGTGATCAGCCTCACGAAGCGGCTCGAGCCGGCCTTGGACACGGTCGTGTACGAGGTCAAGCTCGGCGACGAGTACCTGATGTCGTCGGTGTTCACCGTCGCCGAGGTGGCGCTGGCGGAGCTCGGCCTGGCTGCCGTGGAAGGTGAGCGTCCGCTGGACGTCGTGGTGGGGGGCCTGGGGCTGGGCTACACCGCGGCGGCCGCGCTGCGCGACGAGCGCGTGCGCGACCTGGTCGTCGTGGACGCGCTCGAGGACGTCATCGCGTGGCACCGCGACGGGCTCGTGCCGGACGCCGGCCTCGACGCCGCCGACCCGCGCGTGACGCTGCACCTCGGCGACTTCTTCGCGGAGGTGGCCAGCGGCGAGGGCTTCGACCCAGACCAGCCCGGACGGCTGTGGGACGCGATCCTGCTCGACGTCGACCACTCACCGCGCCACACGCTCCAGCCGAGCCACGCCGCGTTCTACGAGGTGGACGGGCTTCGTCGCATGCGGGCGTTGATCGCCGACGGCGGCGTGTTCGCGCTGTGGTCCGACGACCCGCCGGACGAGCCGTTCATGGAGAACCTCCGCGCCGTCTGGGACGACGTCGCGGCGCACGTGGTGCCGTTCCCGAACCACTACACCGGCGGCGAGTCCACCAACACGGTGTACGTCGCCCGCTGAGCGCCGCCCCAGCGGTCGAGTGAGTCCGTCAGCCGATATCTCGGCTCAGCGACACACTCGACGGCCTCAGAGCACCTCGAACGTCATCCCGGCGTGCGCCACGAGGCGCTCCATCAGGGCCTCGCCCAGCGCGCTGGCAGGTGTCCACGAGCCACCGCCGACGCTGGACTCGCCCGCTGCGAGGGTGAGGGCTGCCTCACCGAGCATGCGCGAGGTCGCGCCGTAGCCCGGGTCGCGGTCGGCGGTGACCTTCACCACGACGTCCTTCGCGGCGTCCTCGGGGTGTTCGGCACGGATGCGGATGTCGAAGAAGCCGTTCTCGCGGGCCTCGGCGTCGGGGCCGCTGCCCGCGCCCGGCATCACCTTGTCGGCGAGCCCGCGCACGGTGCCGCTGGTCATCGCGAGCGTGCCGACACCGGTGCCGGCCGCCATCGCGGTCGCCTTCGCGCGGCCGGCGAGGCCGTCGCCGACCATCACCGCCTCGTCGTACATGAAGTCACGGCCCCACGGCGCGCCCATCAGCGCGTTGCTGCGACGCACGATGCGGGCGTTGATCGCCTCCATCACGAACGGCGCGATCCACGTCTGGAACGACGGGTCGTAGCTGGCGCCGGTGCGGTCCTTCGTGTGCGGACCGATGCGCTCGCCGGCGGGCAGCAGGCTGTAGGGGTCGGCGAGGACCGCGGCGATCTCGGGGTCGGCGGCCGCCTGGTCCATCATCGCCATCATGCTCGCGAGAGTGCCGCCGGACACGCCGCCGCGGGCGCCCTTGACGCGCATGTGCACCTTGGTGGCCGCGACGCCGTGCTGGGCCTGCATCGTCGCCTGCGCGAACATCGTGCCGAGGTCGGACGGGATCGAGTCGAAGCCGCACGAGTGCACGATGCGTGCCCCGCTGGCCTCGGCCGCGTCCTGGTAGGTGTCGATCATGCGGCGCACGAACTGTGGCTCGCCGGTGAGGTCGACGTAGTCGGTGCCGGCCTCGACGCATGCTGCGACGAGCGGCTCGCCGTACGTGGTGTACGGCCCGACGGTGCTGATGACCACCGTCGTCGAGGCGGCCATCGCGGCCAGCGACGCCGGGTCGCCGGAGTCCGCGATGATCGTCGGGACGTCGCTGGCCCCGACCTCGGCCGCCACCTCGGCGAGCTTGGCGGCGTTGCGGCCGGCCATCGCCCAGGTGAACGACTCGCCCCCAGCGATGCGGGTGACGAGGTGCTCGGCGACGAGGCGGCCGGTGAAGCCGGTCGCGCCGTACACGACGACGTCGTAGGTGCGGTCAGAGGTGCGCGGTGAAGTGTTCATGGCCGCAGGCTACGCGCACCGTCCCCACCGGACAGCACGTGATCGCCGCGGCCGACGCCCGGACTCACTGGTCCTTGAACACGACCTCGACGTTGCAGGCGTCCGCGGTCGCGGCGTCCGTCTCAATCGTCTGGGACACCGAACCGTCGACGGTTCGCTCCCAGATGACGCGCTGCGGCTCCTCGCAGGTCGGTGCGGAGGCCGGGAACAGGCTCGGCAGCATGAAGCCGCCGACCAGACCGAGGATCAGCCCGAACACGAGCATCGCGAAGCGCGAGGGGCCGCGCGGCTTGACCTTCGCCGGCTTGGCAGCCTTGGGGGCCTTGGCGGGCTTGCCTGCCGTGGTCGGCTTGCCAACGGTGCCGTCGGGGCCGGATGTCGAAGGCGTGGTGGCGTCGTCCATGGTCAGTCCTGTGTGCGTTGCGTGCGTGCAGGGAGTGTGACAGGTCGAGGGGTCAGGCGACGGTCAGCACCGCACGGGCCCGCCGCAACCCGGCTACGCGTCGAGGGCCTCGCGGGCCGCGAGGAACACCGCGTCGAGCATCGGCTCGGTCAGGCGACCGGTGAACGTGTTCTGCTGGCTCACGTGGTAGCTGCCGAGCAGGGTCGCCCCGCGGGGGAGGAGCTCGCTCGGAGGCAGCATCGTCTCGGCGCCGTGCCCGAACTTCGGCTTGCGAGGTGTCTCCCACCCGAACGTGCGCAGCGTCACGTCCCACCCGAAACCGCCGAGCGCGACGACGACCTGGGTCGGGAGCGCCGACACCTCAGGCACGAGCCAGCTCCGACAGCGGTCGCGCTCGTCCACGGTCGGCTTGTTGGCAGGGGGCGCGCACTTCACCGGCGAGGTGACCCACGCGTCCGTCAGGCGCAGCCCGTCGCCGAGGTGCGTGGAGGTCGGCTGGTTCGCGAAGCCCGTCCGGTGCAGCGAGCCGAACAGCCAGTCGCCGCTGCGGTCGCCGGTGAACATCCGGCCGGTCCGGTTCGCGCCGTGCGCCGCGGGCGCCAGGCCCATGATCAGCAGCCGGGCGTCGGGGTCGCCGAACCCGGGCACCGGTCGCCCCCAGTACTCCTCGTCCGCGAAGGACGCGCGCTTCTCGCGGGCGACCTGTTCGCGCCACGCGACGAGGCGGGGGCACCGTCGGCACGTCACCAGCTCCTCACGGAGAGCTGACTGTGCCTTCTCGGACGGATTCACCGCGAAGAACCGCTGCCGTGCGGAGAAACTCGCGGATGCATGAACAGACGGCCGCGATGAGTCGTCCTGAATCGGTCGTTTGTGCAGCCAGACAGCCTGTTCGAGCGATCTGGGCTGTTGTTCGTGTGGCCCGTGTGGTTCACCCATGTCGCGTTGTGACGCGACTCCTGCTCGCGCATCCGCGAACGAGCAGATCGCTTGATACGCATGCGTGAACACGGGCTGGGCGTGCGACATGGACCCGATTGCAGGGAATGCGCCCGTGCGGGCCGATACCGGCGTATGGTTCCCGCATGCATGAACTGACGGATCCGGCTGAAGTCGCGCGGCGCGAGCTGCTGGCGATGCTCCACAGCGTGCACGTGATCGCTGGTCGTTCCTCGAACGGTGATTCGGTGTGGCTCGCGGACCCGCGGCGGCCGCTCGACGTCACGCTGTCGCCGGCGCCGACGCTCGCGCAGACCAAGGCGCTGATCTCGTCGTCGTCCCCGGGTGTGGTCGTTGCTGATCGTCTCGCTGCACCGCAACGTGCCGCGCTCAGCGCGGCGGGCTGGAGCTGGTGGGACCGTCGTGGCGCCCTCGTCGTCGTGACTACGGAAGCGACCATCGAGCTGGCCCCGGCGGCCGTCGCGGCCGTCGAGCCGCTGCTGCCGAGCCCGTTCTCTCGGGTCGCAGGAAGAACGGTAGGTCTCGAGCTGCTGCGAGCACCGGAGGCTCGACGGACGGTGCGCGACGTGGTCGACGCGACGGGGCTCTCCGTCGGAGCCGTCGGCCGCACCATGGCCGAGCTCGCGGACGACGGCCTCCTGCACGGGCAGCGTCCTGTCGTGCCGGCGCTGTTCGAGGCGCTCGCCGCCGCGTGGCGCCCGCGCTGGCACCGCGTCGCCGGGCGCGTCGGCCCCACCGGGGTCAGCGTGCTCGACGACGTGCTCCGCTTCGGACTCGACGTCGGGGCGGCGCCGGGCTGGGCGATGGTCTCCACCCATGCGCTTCTTGCGTACGGCGGGCCGTCGCCGCTCTATCCCGGGCCGGTGCGGTTGTTCGGGATCGACGAGCGGGCCGTCGCATGGGCCGTCGAGCGCTGGGGTGTCGACGGCGACGCCCCGGTGGAAGGGGACGGAGCCGCGGACGTGGTCGAGATCGCCGTGCCCCCGTCGCCCGGTGCGGTCCTCCACCGTCACCCCTGGGGCGGGGCCGAGCCCGGCGGCATCGCCTGGCGACTCGCGGACCCGTTGGTGGTGGCGCTGACGTTGGCCGCCGACCCGGAGCCCGAGGTCCGGGCGAGCATCGCAGCATGGCGCCCCGGCGCCGGCACCGGCGTGACCCGGGTGTGGTGAGCTGCCAGCCCGGTGCGCGCAGCGCCTCGGCGTAGGCTCGACGCGCGGTCACCCGACCTCCCGACACGTCAGGCAGCCACATGTCCGTCTCGCTCCCACAGGTCCAGGCCGTGCACACGGTGACCGAGCTCGTGCACGCGATCCTCTACCTGTGCCCTGAGGCCATCACCGAGTACGAGGCGCTCGGACTCGAACCGCGTGGCCAGGGCTACGTCGCTGGGCGAGCGGCACCGATGGGCGCTGTCGGCCCAGAGGTTGCGACCGCCACGTTCTTCAACTTCTCACCCTTGCTGATGCAGTACGCGCTGCCAGCCGCATGGGGGATCGCCACCCCGGACGAGGTGCTCGCTGCGCGGGCCCGAGCCATCGAGGCCGTCTACACGCGTGTCCGTGCCCCCACCGACGGGCTCGCCGAGCTGACCGAGCTCGCGCACCGCGCCACCGACGGGCTCGACCTCGCCGGTCGTCCACTCGCCGCGGCGAACGCGGGCGTCGCCGCTCCCGGCACACCGTTCGCCGACGCCTGGCAGGCGCTGGCGGTGCTCCGTGAGCACCGGGGTGACGGACACATCGCGCTGCTGACGGTCGCCGAGGTCACCCCGATGCAGGCGCTGGTGCTGTATGCGTCCTGGCAGGGGATGGTGTCCCGGCGGTTCCTGCAGGGCACGCGCGGGCGGGACGACGAGGCGTGGGACGCTGCGGCGACCGAGCTGGCCGAGCGCGGCTGGCTCGACGCCGAGGGCGTCATCACCGTGGATGGCCGAGCGTTCCGGGACCAGCTCGAGCGGGACACCGACCGGCTGGCCGCCGCGCCGTACGCGGCGCTCGGCGCCACAGGGACCGCCCGGTTGTTCGAGCTCGCCCGGCAGCTGGCCGTCTCGCTCAACGAGGGTGGGGGCTACAAGCGCCCCGCCCCGCTGCCTGACGCGTTCCCAAGCTGACGACCCGACGCTGACTTCCCGCTGTCTCGCCCTGTGCGACCCGCGGAGAGCACTGTCGGGTCTGGACTGCGGCGGGGTGCCCGCGCCTTGCACGTGGTGATCTGGAGGCTTGGTTTCGGGGCGGTTCGCATCACCCCTCAGCCTGAGGTGAGGGGTGATGGCTGCTGGCGATGACCTCACGCGGTCAGCCGGGGACCGACCGTGACCGCGCGCTCGGGAGCGCGCGGTGCCTGTGCACCACCGCGCGACCTGAGACCCTCACCCTCTAGTGGAGGTCCAGATTGCGCAGTTCGCCGGGATGAACCCTGCATGTGGTCACTACGGGGGAGGTTGGCGGCGAACGGCCGATTCTGTCGGGGCACCGCACGGACCATGAGGCGCCGTGCCCGCCCCCGGTTCTCTGGCCGACGGGGACTATGTAGATGTGCACCGTCCGGTCGCGTGCGAGCACAAGCACAGGGAGGGCCGCCAACGATGGAGATGGCTCCAGCACGTCGGTCCGAGGTGGTCGCTGCGGCGTGGTTCTCGGTTGCGATGTTCGTCGCCATCGCCATCGCTCAGGCCTTCGTCACCGTGGACCAGGTGGCGCTGTGGTCGCCAGCTGTGGTCGTGGTCGTCGCCTACCTCGCCACGGGCCGACTGGCGGTCCGGGTTCCGGTCGCCATCATCGGTCGGGTGCTGGCCACGATGCTGGTGCGAGGCTTCGACGTCGCGGAGCTGGGCTTCGTGGCGGTCTCCGCCGTGCTGTTCACCTCTGGGTACGCGCTCGGGATCTGGTTCTGGAGCCGCACGCGCGGAGCCGCCCACGAGCACGTCATGTCAGACGTGCGGGGGGCCGTGACAGCAGTCGCGTTCCTGGTGCTGACGCCGTTCGCTGTCGCGAGCGCCGTCGCCGGGCTGGTCGCGTTGAGCGGTCCGGACCCCGACGTCGACCTCTGGCGAGCCGCCCTCACGTTCGCGCTCGGAGACGCGGCACCGCTGGTCGGTGTGCTGCCGCTGTTCGCCGTGCTGCGCAACCGAACCGGCGGCTGGCGCCGGGGTGTGTCGCCGCCCCTGGCGATCACCTCAGTGGTCGCGTCCGCCGCTGCAGCGTGGTTCGGATCGACGGTCGTCATCGCAGGGGACCGTCGGATGCTCCTGGTTGCCGGCCTTCCGCTGGTGGCCACGGCCTGGCGCTGCCGGGCGGTCGTGGCGGCCGCGTCGACGGCGGTCACCGGTGTCGCGCTGGCGGTCGGCTTGATGGCGGCCGACGTGCCGTCCGGAACAGCTTTGCTCGCGCAGGGCGCCTTCGTCCTGGTGGGCGGAACCGTGACGGTCGTCGCCGTCATCTCGACCGTCGCTCGGGCATCCGAGCCGCGCGAGACCAAGGAGGTCATTGCCGGGTTCCTCACCGCTGGGCTCGATGACTACCGCGCGACGATGGCCGTCACGATCCGCCGGATCCGCCTCGTCGCCATCGCGGTGATCGGCGTGTCCGTGGCTGCGGGCCTGACCGTTCCGAACCCCGGCAACGACGTCCCTGAGTGGGTCGGGTCAGGCCTGCTGGTCGGCGCGCTCGCCATCTCCAACGTGATGTCGAAGCTGTGGGACACGTCCGAGGGGTTCGGGCTGCGACGGCAGCGCCGTGAGGCGGCTGTCGACGCCGCCGTGATGATCTTCGGCCTCAGCGGCGCGGTCACCCAGACCACGGTGCTCGCGCCGCCGCTGGCCCTCGCGCTGTTCGGTGGTCTGCTGGCGGTGCGGCTGCCCAGGCGCGAAGCTGCGCTGGTGGCACTCCTGACCCCGGCGCTGCACCTGGGGCTGCGTGCCGCAGGACTCGTCATCGACCCGACCATCCCGCCGCCCGCGGTGATGGACGCCGTGGTCACGATGCTGGTCCCGACGGTGATCGCGCTGATCGTCGGCTCGGCCATCGAGCGGCTCGAAGGCCTGAGGGGGGAGATGGCGTCCGTGACCGAGCAGGTCGCGACCATGCATCGCGCGCTCGCGACGGCCAACGACGAGCTTGTGGCCACGAGCGTGCGCGAGCGTGCGTCGTCCCGGCAGCTGCGGGCGACCGTTGCGCGGCTCCAGCGCACCAACCTCGAGCTCGAGCAGGTCCGTGGGCAGCTCGAGGGCTTCGGCAGCGTCGTCGCGCACGACCTGCGCGGGCCGATCTCGACGGCAGCGGCGCTCGCGGACGCGGCGGTGGATGCACGGCTACCTCCCGAGACCACGGCAGCCTTCATGCGCCGCATCGGTCCGAACCTCGATCGCGCGAACCTGCTGCTTACGCGGCTGTACGACCACGCCCGGACCAGCACCATCCAGCTCGCTGTGGTGGGCACCGACCTGAACACGGTCGTCAGCGGTGTGCTCGACGGCCTGTCGTTGGCGGTGCAGGAGGCGGAGGCGACCGTCGTCCAGCGCCGCCTGCTGCCGCAGGTCGCCTGCGACCCGGTGCTCATCGGCCAGGTGCTGTCCAACCTCGTCGGCAACGCCCTGCGATACGGCGGGCTCGGCGTCCGTGTCGAGATCGACGCGTCCTGGGGCGACGACGGGGTGACGGTCACGGTCGAGGACGATGGACCGGGCTTCGGTGCCGAGGATCCTGCGCTGCTGTTCGTCGCGGGACGTCAGGGACGGGCCACGGCGGAGGATGGCCTCGGCCTCGGCCTCGCGACCGCCCGGACCGTCCTCGAGCGCCATGGTGGTCAGATCAAGGCACACGAGAGCAGCCTCGGTGGCGCGGCCGTCTCGTTCACGCTGCCCGACCTACGCGAGGGCGGCAGCGAGGTGCTGGTCGTCGAGGATGATCCCGACATCCGCCAGCTCTACACGACGATGCTGCGCCAGACCGACCCGTCCGTGACCGTGTACGACGCCGGTTCGGTCGAGGAGGCCCAGAGGCTGATGGCCGCCCACCCGCAGATCGCGCTGGCGTTGATCGACCAGCGGCTGCCGGACGGGCTCGGGACCGACCTCCTCGGCGGGCTCGCGGTGCTCGGCGTGCCGACGCACATCATCAGCGCCTACCCGGCCGACGTCGGCCAGCTCGACCCGCAGCTCGCGGTGCTCGTCAGCGACAAGCGCGAGCTGATGGATCGCATCGGCGGGGGCATCGACCACATGGTCGGCGCGGCGCTCGGCGTGGGGCCGTCGGCGGTCGGGCAGGCGTGACTCGCGGGCGCTGAGGGCCGCAGCGCCAGCAGTCATGCGACCGTCCGCGTGCCACGCGGCTCCGAACGTGCGATGGTGTCCGTCCGTCCACCGTCTGTCCCGGAGCGTCCCCATGGGTCCCGTCGCCATCAAGCTGCTCGGCCTCGCGGTCGTGCTCGTGTTCCTGACAGGGGTGTGGGCCGTCTCGGTGAAGCAGGAGGACGCCTCGCTCGTCGACCGAGTGTGGGGGCTGCTGTTCGTGATCTACGCGGCCGTCTACGTCTGGCTGGGGGACGGGCTGCTGTCGCGGCGGATCCTGATCATGGTGCTGGTGTCGATCTGGGGCCTGCGGCTGTCGGGCTACATCACGTGGCGCAACCGCGGGGACGCCGAGGACAAGCGTTACGCCGCGATGCGCGCCAAGGACCCCGAGGGGTTCCCGCGTCGGAGCCTCGTGACGGTGTTCTGGCTGCAGGGCGTGCTGGCGTTCTTCATCAGCGGGCCGCTGTTCTACCCCACGCTCCGGCAGGACGACGGGCTCGGCTGGCTGGACGCCCTCGGTGTGGTGGTGTGGCTGGTCGGGTTCGTGTTCGAGGCCGGCGGCGACTGGCAGCTGTCGCGGTTCCTCGCCGACCCGGCGAACCGCGGCAAGGTGATGGACAAGGGTTTGTGGCGCTACACGCGCCACCCGAACTACTTCGGTGACACCGCGGTGTGGGCCGGCTTCGGGCTGATCTGCATCGCGTCCGGTGCCTGGTGGGGGATCTACGGATCGATCATCATGGGTCTGATGATCGTGAAGGTCTCCGGCGTCGCCATGACCGACAAGGTGATGTCCGGCAGCAAGCGCGAGGGCTACGACGAGTACGTGCGCCGCACCAACGCGTTCTTCCCGGGACCGCGCAAGGCCTGAACAGGGCTGACGTCGCTGAGCGTCACGACGGTTTCACCGAACGTAGACATCTGGACATGCGGCCCATCCGGTCGACCGCCTTGGCCCGTACCTACGGGGCAGGGGAGTTCTCCCTGCACCAGTCACGTCCAAGGGACAAACACCATGACCATGATCCGCCGCTCGATGACGCTCGCTGCAACCGCAGCGCTCGCCGTCTCAATGATCGCCGCCCCCGCGCTCGCCGCTCACGAGGGCGTCGGCGTCGAAGCCGAGCTCACCGGTTTCAACGAGGTCGGCGAGACGCCCGGCCGCTCGCCCGCCGGTGACGCCTCCGGCGAGGCCTACGCGCTGGTCTACGCCCCGGACGAGGCCGGCACGACGATGCTGTGCCTCGACCTGCACGTCGAGCGTCTGCAGAACGGCAAGGGCAGCACGGTCACCGGTGTCCACGTGCACGAGGGCACGGCCGGTGAGAACGGTCCCGTCGTCGCGAACTTCACCGCGTTCTACGACCCCGCGACCCGCACGCTCGACGGCTGCGTCGACATGGGCACCGCCGGCGCGGTCGCCGACATCGTGATCCCCGGCCGCAACGCGGACGAGTACTACGTGAACCTCCACACCGAGCGCCACCCGGGCGGCGCGGTGCGCGGCCAGCTCGACTGAGCAGACCGCACATGACGACGCCGCCCGCACGCCCGGGCGGCGTCGTCGTGTCGGGCCGCTCGCTACCGTTCGGCGCCCGAACCGACGTCACGGACGGAGCTCGCGTGGACGCACCGCTGCACCTCGACGACACGACCTGGGCCGCGCTGGTCGCGCACGCCGAGTCGGACTTCCCGTTCGAGGTCTGCGGCCTGCTCGGCATCGAGGACGACGGATCGATCCGCCACTTCCCGATCGAGAACGACGAGCGGTCCATGACGTACTACGTCATGAACGCGAAGCAGATGCTGCGGGCGATGCGCGAGATCGAGGACGACGAGCTGCACCTGGTGATCTACCACTCGCACACCCACACCCAGGCCTACCCGTCTGCAACGGACATCCGGCTCGCGGCCTACCCCGACGCGACGTACGCGATCGTCACGCTGCAGGACCGCGACGCGCCGGACGTGCGTGCTTTCTGGATCGTGGACGGTGAGGTCACGGAGCGCCCCGTGGTGCGCGGCGCGCTGCAGACCTGACGAGGGTCAACGAGCCAGGTCACGATCCGATCGCGCCCGGCCCACACCGCCCCCTGATGGCACCGCCGACGACGGCACCAACCAGCGCGCTGCAGGCCTGACGACGGTCAGCCGAGCCGGGTCACGACCCGCTCGGGCGTGATGCGAAGCACCACCCGCTCGCTCTGGATGTCGGACTCGCGGTACGGGCGGTCGAAGTAGCGGTGCGCCAAGGTGTCGATGTGCGCGCGTGCTGCCTCGCCGCGCACCTCGCTGGTGACGCGACCGCGCACCTCGACGAACCGGTACGGGTTCTCGACGTCGATCACGCACACGGTGACCCGCGGGTCACCCTCGACGTTGCGGTACTTGGCGCGGTGGACCTCGGTGTTGATCAGCACGTGGTCGTCATCGGCGTCAACCCACATCACCTGCGTCTGCGGCGTGCCGTCGCCGAACAGCGTCGTGAACGCGGCGAAGTTGCGGCCGGTCGAGAGGAACGTCTGGACAGCGGGTTCGAACGTCACGTTGATCCGGTCGTGAGACAGCAGCGGGTCCCACAGCATGGCACGCGCGGCGTGTCGGCGCCGCTCCTGCTGCGACGTGCCGGGTCAGGTTCGCCCGCTCAGACCGTCGATGCCTGGCGCAGCTCGGCCAGCGCGGTGCTGAGGCTGCCGACCAGGTCGCGCCGTGCGTGCGCGGCCGGCACCTCGACGGCACGCGCGACGACGATGACGTCGCCGAGAGCCTCGCGCAACATGCTGCACACCTCGTCGGCACGCGCGTGCAGCGCGTCCCCGCGCAAGCCGGGCAGCACGAGCATCGCGGCGTCCGGCGGCACGTCCACGATCAGGTCACCGACGCGGCCCATGCTCCGAGCGAGCTCGCGGAGCACGCCGGTCACGCCGCGCCCCTCGGCGCGCACC